>NZ_JBSGXU010000136.1:0-22164 GCF_053610205.1 Streptomyces sp. NPDC054932
AGTGGCTGTGACGTGCACAGCCGCCGCGCCGGGCCCCTTCCGTATGCCTCAGACCTGCGAGGAGTCCCGGTGCACGGCCGGACGACGGCTCGCGATGACCTTGTTCGCCAGGGCCCGCGGGCTGGTGAGGAAGCCGAAGCCCCAGCTCAGGTGCATCGTCGCCAGGGCGACGGGGATCTGCGCCCGGGCCTTGATCCCGAGCCCCTTGCCCGCCGGTACGGATCCCACGGCGATCGCCGCGAGGTAGCCGGCCGGCACGGCGAAGCCCAGGGGGGTGACGGCCACGCCCACGACCACGCCCGCGGCGATCGCGCAGACGAGGGTCGGCGGGGCCAGGTAGCGCAGGTTGATGGAGCCCGAGTGGTAGCGGGCCACCACGTGCCGCCAGCGCCCGTAGTCCTTGTACTGCTTGGCCAGGGCCCGTACGGAGCGGCGCGGACGGTACTGGACCATCAGCTCCGGCGAGAACCAGATCAGGCCGCCGGCTTCACGGATACGGAAGTTCAGCTCCCAGTCCTGGGCGCGGATGAACTCCTCGTTGTAACCGCCCTGCTGTTCCAGAGCCTCGCGGCGGAAGACACCGAGGTAGACGGTCTCGGCCGGTCCGGCCTGGCCGCCGGTGTGGAAGGGCGCGTTGCCCACGCCGATTCTCGAGGTCATCGCGGCGGCGACGGCCTCTTCCCAGGCGTTCTCGCCCTCGGCGTGCATGATGCCGCCGACGTTCTGCGCGCCCGTCTCCTCCAGGAGGCGGACGGCGGTGGCGATGTAGTTCGGCGAAAGCATGCCGTGGCCGTCGACGCGTACCACGATCGGGTGACGCGAGGCCTTGATGGCGGCGTTGAGCGCCGCCGGGGTCCTGCCGGTGGGATTCGGGACGGTGTGGACTCGGGGATCCTCGGCGACGAGTTCGGCGGCGATCTCGTCGGTGCGGTCCGTGGACGGCCCGAGTGCGATCACCACCTCCATCTCGCCCGCGTACTCCTGTTCCAGGATGTGGCGGACGGAATCGCGGAGGTAGTGCTCCTCATTGAGCACCGGCATGATCACCGAGACTGCGGGCTGCTGGGCGGGCATGTGGTCCTTCAAGGTCGGGTATCGGTGTCACGTTACCGCGTACGGGGGAACCGGGTGCGCGCCGAGCGACCGGTAAGGACAGCGGCTGATCGTATGGGCCTACTGTCTGTCGCATCAGCTGAATCCGGCCAGTGCCCCCGAACTGGTCTCCCTGCTGCCCCGCGGAGGTGTCCACCGTGCCCCAGCCGCACCGTCCCGCCCGTCCCGCCGGGCCGCCCCAGCCGCAGCGCGCCCGGCGCGGCGGAGGCGGCCGCGCCCGGCACCGGGACGGGCGACCCCGGTGGGGGGTACGGATCGCGGCCGGGCTCTCGGTGGCGGTGCTGGGCTCCGGGGCCATCGGACATGCCGTGATGACCGGCCTGGACACCGGCATCGAGCGGGTGGACCCGTTCAAGGACATGAAGAACCGCCCGCAGGCCGGCCACGGTCTCAACTTCCTGCTGGTGGGCACCGACGGCCGGGAGAAGATCTCGCCTGAGGAGAAGCGCGAGTACCGCCTGGGCGGTGCGCCCTGCCACTGCACGGACACGATCATGCTGGTGCACCTGTCGGCGGACAAGGAGCGGGCCAGTGTGGTCAGCCTGCCCCGCGACAGCTACGCCGAGGTGCCCGCGCACCGGGACCTCGTCACCGGCAAGGCGCACAGGGCCCACCCCGTGCGGCTGAACGCGGCGTACGCGGAGGGCGGGCCCAACCTGACCGTGCGCACCGTGGAGAACATGACCCGGGTGAAGATCGACCACTACCTGGAGGTCGACTTCACCAGCTTCATGAAGACGGTCGACGCGATGGGCGGCGTGGAGATCTGCACGGCCAAGACCATGCGCGACCGGAACACCGGACTCGACCTGCTGCCCGGCAGCCACCGCCTCAGCGGCGGACAGGCCCTGCAGTACGTCCGCTCGCGCCATGTCGACGGTGCCTCCGACCTCGGCCGGATGCAGCGTCAGCAGCGCTTCATCGCCGCCCTGATCAAACAGGCGACCGGGGGCGGGGTGCTGCTGAACCCGGTGAAGTTCAAGGAGGTCAGCTCCACCCTCCTCGGCTCGGTCCGGGCCGACAAGGACTTCGGCTCGGAGCAGATGCTGGCCCTCGGGCAGGCGATGCGCGATTTCACCCCGTCCTCCTCGGAGTTCGCCTCGGTGCCCATCGGCAGCCCCTCCTTCCCCGTCAAGGGCATCGGGTCCACCGTGAAGTGGGACGAGCCGAAGGCGGCCAAGCTCTTCGAGGCACTGCGCGAGGACCGGCCGCTGGCCCCGGCCCGGCCCGGGAGGACCGACGGCGGCCCGCCGGCGGCGGTCCCGGTGGACGTGCCCCCGCGCCAGGTCCGGGTCCAGGTGGAGAACGGCACCCGGATCGACGGGCTGGGCGGGCGGGTCGACGCCGCGCTGCGCGCCACCGGCTTCGACACCACCCGGGCCCCGGGCAACGGCGCCAGCCGCGAGGTCAAGCGCACGGTGATCACCTACGACCCGCGCTGGGACCGCTCCGCCCGGTCGGTGGCGACCGCACTGCCGGGCAGCGAGCTGCGGGCCGTGGCGGGCCAGGGGCGGACGGTGCTGGTGATCGCGGGCTCGGACTACCGCAAGGTGGTGCCGGTGCGCGCCGAGGACCCGTACCAGGGAGCCTTCGGGGTGGTCACCGGCGACCAGGTGGTCTGCGGGAAGTGACGGTGCGGGCGCCGGCGCCGGCCCGCGCCCGGGGGCGCGGCGTCAGTCGTCGAAGCCCTGGGCCGCCCGCTCCTCGCGCAGCGCCATGATCGCCTGGCGGCGGGCGAGCCGGTGGGTGCGGCGGATCTGGGCCTCCTGGTAGCGCCGCTCGTCCTGTTCCGTCTCCGGGAGCACGGGCGGGACCTCGCGGGGCTTGCCCTCGGCGTCCACCGCGGCGAAGACGAGGTAGGCGGTGCCGACCTGGGTGGCGGGGGTGGACTCGTTCCACCGCTCCGCGAGGACCCGTACGCCGATCTCCATGGAGGAGCGGCCGGTCCAGTTGCACTGGGCCTTCACGTGGACGAGGTCGCCCACGCGCACGGGCGCGAGGAAGGCCATCTCGTCCATGGAGGCGGTGACCGCCGGGCCGCCGGAGTGGCGGCCGGCCACGGCGCCCGCCGCGTCGTCCACCAGCTTCATGATCACGCCACCGTGCACCGTGCCGAGGAGGTTGGTGTCGTTGGCGGTCATGATGTGGCTGAGGGTCGTCCGGGAGGCTGCGGTCGGCTTCCCGGGCAGCTCGCCCGGTATCTGTGTCATACGGACACCTTAGTTGGGTCATGGAGGCATCAGCTTCGCAACAGCACCGGTACGGAATGTGGACCGGGCTGTCGGACGGTGCTCCCGGCCAGGCATCCTAGGGCGCATGAATGACTGGCCAGAAGGTCGTGACGACGCGTACGGGCGCGGCAGCGCGCAGCCGCAGCCCGACGGTGTGCAGCGGATGCGGCACATCCAGCGCCAGCCGCAGCAGCCGCAGCGGCCCGCGCAACCCCCGCGCCCGCAGCGCCCGGCGGGCCCGCCTGCGCACGGCGTACCCCCGCAGCAGGTGGGGAGCCACGACACGTACGGCGGTTACGACAGCGGCTACAACACCGGCCAGGTCTACGGGGCGCCCGCGGGCGGGGCTCCGGGCGGTCCGGGCGGTCCCGGCGGGGTGTCCGGATCCGGCCGTCCCGGGCGGGCGCCCGGTCCCGCCCCGGACTGGCGCAAGCGCATCAAGGTCGGCTCGATCGTGCTGGTCTCCGCGCTCCTTGTGACCTCGGTCTCCACCTACTTCTGGGCCGACTCCAAGGTGCGCCGCGAGGTGGACCTCTCCAAGGTCATCGAGCGCCCGAAGGAGGGCGACTGCACGACGTACCTGATCGTGGGCTCCGACAGCCGCGAGGGCATGTCCGACGAGGAGAAGAAGAAGCTGCACACGGGTTCGGCCGAGGGCAAGCGGACCGACTCGATGATGATCCTGGCGAAGTGCTCCAGCGGGAACACCATGATCTCGCTGCCCCGCGACTCGGACGTGGAGATCCCCTCCTTCGTCGGCTCGCAGTCCGGCAAGAAGTTCCCCGCCCAGGGGCGCCGGGTCAAGCTCAACGCCGCGTACGCGGAGGACGGCCCCGAGCTGCTGGTGCGGACGGTGGAGCACAACACCGGCCTGCGCATCGACCACTACGCGGAGATCGGCTTCGCCGGCTTCGCGAACATCGTGGACGCGCTGGGCGGTGTGGAGCTGAACATCGAGGAGGGCTTCAAGGACGAGAAGTCGGGCGCCGACTTCAAGGCCGGCAAGCAGACCCTGAACGGCGAGCAGTCGCTGGCCTTCGTACGGACCCGGTACGCCTTCGCCGAGTCCGACCTGCAGCGGACGAAGAACCAGCAGAAATTCCTGTCGGCACTGGCCAGTCAGGCCGCGACCCCCTCGACGATCCTGAACCCGTTCTCGCTCTACCCGATGCTGGGCGCGGGCCTGGACACCCTCATCGTGGACAAGGACATGGGCCTGTACGACATGGGCCAGATGTTCTTCGCGATGAAGGGCGTCAACGGAGGTGACGGCGTGTCGATGAACATGCCGATCTCCGGCCAGCGCGGCGGCAACCTCGTCTGGGACAAGGCGAAGGTGCAGCAGCTGGTGAAGCAGATCCAGAACGACGAGAAGGTCACCGTCCGCGGCAACTGACGGCAGCCCGGCCGGCCGGCGCGCTCCCTGCTCCCGCTCCCGGTCCCGCTCCCCGGATCAGGCGTCCGGGGAGAAGCGGATCGCGGCGGCGGGCAGCTGCGCCTCGCACCACACGCGGGCGCCGGCGCGCAGTTCGTTGTCGGCCCCCACGGCGGCGCCGTCGCCGATGACGGTGCCCTCCAGTACGGTCCGCGCGCCGACGTGCGCGCGGGCGCCGATCAGGCTGGCGTTCACCTGGGCGTCCGGGCCGATGACGGCGTCGTCGAGGACGATGGAGCCCTGGACGACCGCCCCGGCCTCGATCCGTGCGCCGGCGCCCACGACGGTGCCCCCGGAGAGCTTGGCCCCGGGCGCCACCTCGGCACCGGGCAGGACCAGGGACTCGCCGCGGCGGCCGGGGACGGCCGGGGAGGACACCACGCCGCGCACCAGGTCGGCGGAGGCCTGGATGATCGACTCGGGCTTGCCGAGGTCCATCCAGTAGGTGTTCTCGGTGACGCCGTGCAGCTTGGCCCCGGCGGCGAGCAGGCCCGGGAAGGTCTCGCGCTCGACGGAGACCGGGCGGCCGGCCGGGATGGAGTCGATCACGCTGCGGCGGAAGACGTAGCAGCCGGCGTTGATCTGGTCGGTGATGATCTCCTCGGGGGTCTGCGGCTTCTCGGTGAAGGCCAGCACCCGCCCTTCGGAGTCGGTGGGGACCAGGCCGAAGGCGCGCGGGTCCTCGACACGGACCAGGTGCAGGGAGACGTCGGCGTCGGCCGCCTTGTGGGACTCGACCAGGCCGGCGATGTCCAGGCCGGTGAGGATGTCGCCGTTGAAGACGAGGACGGAGGAGTCCGGGCCGCCGGTCAGGCGCTGTCCGGCGTTGCGGATGGCGCCGCCGGTCCCGAGGGGCTCGTCCTCGACCACGTATTCGAGGCTGAGGCCGAAGTCGGATCCGTCGCCGAAGTAGGGCTCGAAAACCTCGGCGAGGTAGCAGGTGGCCATCACGATGTGCGTGACACCGGCGGCGGCGGCCCTGGCTATCTGGTGGGCGAGGAACGGGACGCCTGCCGTGGGAACCATCGGCTTGGGCGTGTTCACCGTCACGGGACGCAGGCGCGTCCCTTGTCCGCCGACCAGCAGGATCGCTTCCGTCATTGCGTTCTCCCCAACCGATTCCGGCGTACGAAGGTCCAAATTTAGCCCATCCGGGGGCGCCCGGAGGTCGGTGCCGGATGTGTCCGACAGTGCGCGCACCTGTCGGATCGCCGCACTCGATGTGTCATGAAATGACCGTGTTGTTCGCCCGTCAGGAGGCGAACGGATTGGCGTGGCCGGGCAGTTGCCGCCCCGGCCGCAGGAAGCGCTGACTGCCGTATTCGTCCAGGACCGGGACGAACCCGGCGTCCGTCAGCCGCCGGGCGATCCGCTGCCTGCGGATCGTTCCCAGCCGGAAGCCGCCTTCGAGGAACGCCGCGAGCGCCGCGCCGCCGGCCAGCGCGGCGACCGGCATCCCGAGGACGAGCAGCAGGAGGACCAGGGCTGCGACGGATCCCCAGGCGATCGTCTTCTGCCGCTTGTCCGCGGCCTGGGCCATGACGTCGAGCATGATCCTGTCCTTCAGCCGGGCCACGGCCTCCTGCGCCTCGGGCAGCGGCTTGACCGTCCCCGGCCGCATTCCCGGCACCGCCCCGCCGTTGCCGGCCTGCGGGTGGGCGGCGATGGTCGCGACTTCGAGGGCCCGCGCCTCGGGATGCGGGTCCCGGTACATCACCACCAGGATCTGCATGCCGTTGTGCCCGGTCCGGTGCGCGCGGTCGTACGCGTAGCCGTACTGCTCCGCGACGTGGGCCAGGGCGGCCACCCGGCCGACGGTCTGCTCCGGGCCGATCTCGACGACGTCCTGGCGGGCGATCTGCCCGAGCATCGCCGATATCTGGCGTTCCGTGAACATGCTTGCTTCCGCCTCCACCTGCGCGCCTACGGCTGACAGCCGCACAGCCTAGCCCGCCGCCCCATGCGCGAACTTCCCCCGGCCCGGTGCCGGGGGAAGTTCGCTTCGCTGCAGGTCAGATACGCGCTACGGCAGGTTGCGGGCCATGACGATCCGCTGCACCTGGTTGGTGCCCTCGTAGATCTGCGTGATCTTGGCGTCGCGCATCATGCGCTCCACCGGGTAGTCGCGGGTGTAGCCGTAGCCGCCGAGGAGCTGGACCGCGTCCGTGGTGACCTCCATGGCCACGTCGGAGGCGAAGCACTTGGCCGCGGCGCCGAAGAAGGTCAGGTCGCCGTCGACGCGCTCCGACTTGGCGGCGGCCGCGTAGGTCAGCTGGCGGGCGGCCTCGATCTTCATGGCCATGTCCGCGAGCATGAACTGCACGCCCTGGAAGTCGCCGATCGGCTTGCCGAACTGCTTGCGCTCCTGGACGTAGCCCTTGGCGTAGTCCAGGGCGCCCTGGGCGATGCCGAGCGCCTGGGCCGCGATCGTGATGCGGGTGTGGTCCAGGGTCTTCATCGCGGTGGCGAAACCGGTGCCCTCGGCGCCGATCATGCGGTCGGCGGGGATCCGGACGTTGTCGAGGTAGACCTCGCGCGTCGGGGAACCCTTGATGCCGAGCTTCTTCTCCGGGGCGCCGAAGGACACGCCCTCGTCGCTCTTCTCGACGACGAAGGCGGAGATGCCCTTGGAGCGCTTCTCCGGGTCGGTGACGGCCATGACCGTGTAGTACTCGGAGACGCCCGCGTTGGTGATCCAGCGCTTGACGCCGTTGAGCACCCAGAAGTCCCCGTCGCGCACGGCGCGGGTCTTCATGCCGGCGGCGTCGGAGCCCGCGTCCGGCTCGGAGAGCGCGTACGAGAACATCGCGTCGCCCTTGGCGAGCGGGCCAAGGTACTTGGCCTTGAGCTCCTCGGAGCCGGAGAGGATCACCGGGAGGGAGCCGAGCTTGTTCACCGCCGGGATGAGGGAGGAGGACGCGCAGACGCGGGCCACCTCCTCGATCACGATCACGGTGGCGAGGGCGTCGGCGCCCGCGCCGCCGTAGGTCTCGGGCACGTGGACGGCGTGCAGGTCGCTGGAGACCAGGGCGTCCAGGGCCTCCTGCGGGAAGCGGGATTCCTCGTCGACCGCGGCGGCGAACGGCAGGATCTTCGCCTCGGCGAGCGAGCGGACCGACTCGCGGAGCATGTCGTGCTCCTCGGCCGGGCGGTACAGGTCGAAGTCGGCAGAACCCGCCAAGATCTCTCACTCCCCAGGGTGATGCATGATGCTAACTACCGTTAAGTAACCCAAGCCTAGTGGTCCGGTCACGGATGGCGATATGGACGGACCACGTGAGATGGGTGACAGAGGTGCTCTCCTGGGGAACGTCCCCGCTGGTGGGCCCGACTATGCTCAGTGGCCGCAAACGGCCCCGCACCTCTGGAGCACCCATGGCCCCCCTCAGGATCACTGTGATCGGCACCGGATACCTCGGTGCGACCCACGCCGCCGCGATGGCGGAGCTGGGCTTCGAGGTGCTGGGGCTGGACGTGGTCCCCGAGAAGATCGAGATGCTGGCCTCGGGCCGGGTCCCGATGTACGAGCCGGGGCTGGAGGAACTGCTGGCCAAGCACGTGGCCGGGCTGCCGGGCTCGACCGGGCGGCTGCGCTTCACGACCTCCTGGGAGGAGGTCGGCGCCTTCGGCGACGTCCACTTCGTCTGTGTGAACACTCCGCAGAAGCACGGCGAGTACGCCTGCGACATGTCCTACGTGGACTCCGCGATGGCCTCGCTCGCCCCGCACCTGACGCGTCCGGTCCTGGTGGTCGGCAAGTCCACCGTCCCGGTCGGGTCGGCGCAGCGCCTGGCCGCGAAGCTGGCGGAGCTGTCCCCGGCGGGCGAGGACGTGGAGCTGGCCTGGAACCCGGAGTTCCTGCGGGAGGGCTTCGCCGTGCAGGACACCCTGCACCCCGACCGGATCGTGGTCGGCGTACAGGGCGAGCGGGGCGAGAAGCTGCTGCGCGAGGTGTACGGGACGCCGATGGCGGAGGGCACCCCGCTGGTGGTCACCGACTTCCCGACGGCGGAGCTGGTGAAGACCGCCGCCAATTCCTTCCTCGCCACCAAGATCTCCTTCATCAACGCGATGGCGGAGATCTGCGAGGCCGGCGGCGGCGACGTCGTCAAGCTGGCCGAGGCCATCGGCTACGACGAACGGATCGGCGCGAAGTTCCTGCGCGCCGGGATCGGCTTCGGCGGCGGCTGCCTGCCGAAGGACATCCGGGCCTTCATGGCGCGCGCCGGCGAGCTGGGCGTGGACCAGGCGCTCACCTTCCTGCGCGAGGTCGACTCCATCAACATGCGGCGCCGCGGGCACATGGTCGAACTGGCCCGGGAGGCCGTGGGCGGTTCGTTCCTGGGCAAGAGGGTCGCCGTGCTCGGAGCCACCTTCAAGCCGGACTCGGACGACGTCCGCGACTCCCCCGCGCTGAACGTGGCCGGACAGATCCACCTCCAGGGCGGCCAGGTCACCGTCTACGACCCCAAGGGCATGGACAACGCCCGGCGCGTCTTCCCGACCCTGGGCTACGCGGACTCCGCGCTGGAGGCGGCCCGGGGCGCGGAAGTCGTCCTGCACCTCACCGAGTGGCGCGAGTTCCGCGACCTCGACCCGGCCGAGCTCGCCACCGTCGTCACCGACCGCCTCGTCCTCGACGGGCGCAACGCGCTGGACCCCGTGCGGTGGCGCGCGGCGGGCTGGACCTACCGCGCGATGGGGCGCCCGCACGCCTGAGCCGCTGAGCCGCTGAGCCGCGGCGGGCGCTGCCCACGGGTCCCCACGCCTCGGACGTGGCGGAGCCGGACAGGGCCGATGCCGGGTGGGAGCACTCCGTACGGGTGGTTCTGGTGGGAATTCCGGTGAATTCCCGTGACTCGGTCGTCGGCTCTCCCGGGCCGGGGGCGGCGTGGTGCCACAGTCCCTCTCGCAAGATCCACAGGTCGCCCGGTGCAGGCGCTGCGGCCGGATCGGAAGGAGAGGGATGAGCGGAACCAGAGGGGTCGCATGCTGAACACCCGAGTTCAACGGCGTGTCCTCACCATTGTCGGCAGCATGCTCCTCGTGTTGCAGGGTCTTCTGTTCGCCGGAGCCGCGCCGCCCGCCCACGCCGGCGACGACCAGGCGCTCGAGACCGGCTTCGAACCGCACAACGCAACGGCCAACCCCCGCAGACCGTCACAGGTGGCCGTCATGCGGGGGTGCACGGTCCGCATCGACAACAACTTCGGGAAGGACGGCTTCCCGATCACGCGGACGACGACCCTCCCGTGCAACGGAGACCCGTCCCTCGCCTTCGACTCGCAGGGGCGCCTGTTCGTCACGCACCTCTCGACGAGCTTCAACAACACCGCCAACCGCTTCGGCGTGGGGGCCGCGCGGATCAACGACCTGACGACGGCGGGGAATCAGACCTACACCCCCGTCCGGGTGAGCGACGCGACGGACCCGAACAACCAGGACAAGCAGTGGCTGGTGGCCGACGCCAACCCCACCAGCCCCTACCGGGACAACCTCTACGTCGTCTGGTCGGACCTCGGTACCCCGTGGCAAATCCGGTTCTCCCGGTCCGTGAACGGCGGTACGACGTGGTCGGCGCCGAGCGTCCTCTCCGTCGCCGCGGACGGGGACAGCTGGCCCTCGCACGCGGCCGTCGGCCCGAACGGCGATCTCTACGTCGCCTACCACGCCAACATCTGCAACGAGGGGACCGACGGTGTGGCCACTCAGGGCACCGTGCAGGTCCTGCGCGACGGCTCCGGCGGGGCCGACTTCGTCCTCGGTACCGTCACGCAGCGGATCACGGCGTTCGCGGCAGGAGAGGCGAGCGTCTCCTGCAACGTGCAGGACGGCACGGGCGACATCCCGGGCACGGACTTCTGGCTCCAGGGCTCGATGCAGCCCTGGGTCCTGCCCGACCCGGCCCGGCCCGGCAACGTCTACGTCGTCGCCAACGACGACCCGAACGACAACTTCGGGAACGGCGACGACGGTGACGTCCGCATCGCCCGCTCCACGGACAACGGCGCCTCCTTCGGCACACCCGTCAGGGTCGACCACGGACCGGGGCAGACCCTCGCCGTCATGCCCACCGCGCACATCGACCAGGACGGCAACATCGTCGCCCACTGGTACGACACCCGCAGCGGCAGGCGCAACGGCGGCACCGGGTTGAACGGGAACAACAACTTCCTGCTCGAGGTCTACGGGACGGCGAGCCGGGACGGCGGAGCGACCTGGTCGCAGGACTTCAGGATCAGCGACGACGCCTTCGACCCCGACCTGGGCGCCCGGTGCCGCTTCGGGAACAACGCGAACTGCGGCACGGTGACCGCGTCCACGCAGCAGACCCTGCGCATCGGCGAGTACAACGGCGTCTGGACGGTCGACGGGATCGGCTACGCGACCTGGACCGGCAACGCCACCCCGCCGACCGGAACGAACCCGGCCCAGGGAGACCAGACCACCTACTACGACACGTTCTCGCTGCTGGGGGCCTTCGCCGACGCCTTCGAGCCGAACGAGTCGATCGACACCGCCGTCGCCACCGCGCTCGGCACGAACAACCGGGTCACGAAGCCGCGGCTCACCCTGCACAGCCCGACCGACGTCGACTTCTTCCGGATCGAACCCCGTCACACCGGGCACCTGCAGACCGAGATCGCCTTCAACGAGGTGATCTCCGGGCTCCAGGTCCGCGCGTACGACAAGTTCGGCAACAAGGTCGCCACCGGAACCGTCGCCACGACCAGGCCCGGCAGTTCGACCAGCCGGCTCGCGATCCCCGTCGTCAAGGACGAGCCGTACTTCGTCGTGGTCAGTGACGCCGGCATCACCGACCCGACCCAGCCGGGCGACGCCTCGCCGACGGACCCGGCGCAGGCCACCTACGACCTCCGTGTCGTCAACCGCGCCGCCCCCGAACCCTTCGGTCTCGATCTGGCCCGCGGGTCCGACTCGGGCCGCTTCGACAACGACGACGTCACCAGGACCGCAGCGCCGGAGATCTTCCTCCGGGTCGACGACGCGGAGCTGCGGGCCGCGGGCATCGCGCTGTCGCCGCAGAACGCGACGGCCACGCTCACCGACGACGCCCCCGGCTTCAAGGTGGCCGTGGAGCGCGACGGGGAAACCGTCGGCTTCGCCCAGCCGGTGAACCCGGTCACGAAGCCGGGTCTGTACCGGATCCAGCTGCCCCCCGTCCTGGTGGAGGGGGAGAACCAGATCACCGCCGAGGTGGTGATCGTCGACCCGTCCGACGACCCGGCCCTCGCCGGTGTCGCCCACGTCGTCGGCTCGGGCGCGGAGAGCGCGCACCGGCTGCTGATCACGCTCGACACCGTCGCACCGGCGCGTCCGGCAGCCCCGGACCTGCTCGCGTCGAGCGACACCGGCGGCAACGACATCGACAACATCACGACGATCGCCAAGCCCGCCTTCCAGGGATCGCCGGTCGAGCCCAACGCGCTGGTGCGGCTGACCGCCGATCCGGCGGGGGCCGTCGGCCCGACCGTCGTCGGCAAGGACACCGTCACCTCGGGCGGCACGTACGAGATCGTCAGCGCCGCGCTCGGCGACGGGAAGTACGACTTCGCCGTGGGGCTGGAGGACCTCGCCGGCAATGTGAGCCCGACATCGCCGTCGCTCGCGGTGACCATCGCCCAGCACTCGCTCACCCTCACGGGCGCGACCGCGAATCTGCTCGTCCACGTCGGCCAGGAGACCGTGACGGGCTACCCCGGCATCCCGGGCGGCTTCGTCGGCATCCGCGGGATCCCCGTGGTGAACCTGGACGCGAACGGTCACGGCGTGAGCGTTCAGGGCGGGACGGCCGACGAGCAGCTGACGTTCACCCCGACCGCCGGCGACAGCGGGCGGCTGGTGCGCTCCAACTCCGCCCAGGTGCTGAACTTCTCCCACGTGGTGGGCGACGTGCTGGTCAGCCCCGACGGCGGCGACGACGAGGTCACCATCGTGGGCACCACGCGGCAGGACGTGATCCGCGGCGTCGTGGACGTGTTCACCACGCTCCGGGTCGAGGCGCTGCCGATGCTCCGCGCCCCGGCCCTGACGCCGCTGCTCGGCCTCAGGATCACCACCGGCGAGACCGAGCGGATCGGTGTCCTCTCACGCGGCGGCCAGGACACGGTGGACCTCACCGTCAGGGACACGGTCGGCGCCCAGCTGTCCGTCGACGGAGGTCCCCCCAGCAAGGTCCCGCCCCCGAAGGGCGATGCGCTGATCGTTCGCGGCGGCTCGCCCGAGGCCGTGCTGTACGAGGTGTCCGAGGAGAAGTCGGCCAAGGGATCGGTCTTCGTCAAGTACCCGAGGACGACCGGTGCCGAGACCCGCATCGACTTCGCCGAGATCGAAAACCTCAAGGTGGAAGACGGACACAAGGGCCGGGGAGACAGGCCCGGGCCCCACGGCCGGAAGCCCTAGGGCAGGAAGCAGGGGCCGGGAGGACGAGAAGGCCCTTCCGCCCCTGTCAGGAGCCGCGCCCCGTCCCGGATCACCGGGACGGGGCGCGGTGCGTCCGGGTGCCGCGGCGTACTAGGGGGTGTGCCGGTGCTGGGCGGCGCGGGCGGTGAATTCCGCGTCGCGGACCACGCGCTGGGCGTTGCCCCAGGTCAGCAGGGCCACCTCGGACTCCGGCCAGCCGCGTTCCAGGAGCTCCGCGATCAGCCGCGGGTAGCCCGAGGGGTCGGTCAGGCCCGTCGGACGGGGGTGGCCCGGTCCGGTGCCGAAGGTGGCGCCGAGTCCGACGCTGTGCGGGCCCGCGATCGCCCGTACGTGGTCGATGTGGTCCGCCACCGCGTGCAGGGAGTCCCCGGTGCGCGCGGTGTCGAAGGTGACCATCGCCAGGCCGTTCGCCTCCCGCAGCACGGCCAGGACCTCGTCGGTCACGTTCCCCGGATGCGGGTTCAGCGAGGCCGCCGCCGTGTTCGAGATGATCACCGGGGCCTTGGAGGCCCCCGCGAGCCGGCAGGCGACCGCCGGCGGGCAGCCCGTGAGGTCCAGCAGGATCGCCAGCCGGTTCGCCTCGCGGACCACCTCGTGGCCGAAGGCCGTCAGTTCCTCCTGGGCCCAGGAGGCCCCGGCGGGCGCGAGGATCCGTACGCCCAGCGCGTGGAAGGCGCGCAGCGCGCCCAGGGAGTCCTTGAGCGTGCTGCCGGGCACCGGGCCCAGGAACGAGGCGATGCGGCCCCGGTTGCGGGCGTCCGCCAGGTCGTCGGCGCTGAGCGCCAGGCGCAGGCTGTCCGGGTAACGGCGCATCAGGGTCAGCGCCGTGTCGATCTGGTCCAGCGTGTCGGAGAGCACCTGGTCGCCGGCGGCTTCCCCGCACGCCCGGGCCGACGGCACGAGCAGGGACCAGAACTGGGCCCCCACTCCCCCGGCGCGCAGCCGCGGGATATCGGTGTCCACCCCCGTGTCGGGGGTGTCGATGTCGTGGTACGGGCTCTGGTGCAGGGTCCAGACGAGGGTGTTGCACCCGTCGGCCACGGGATGGACGGCCAGCAGCGCGACGGCCCGGTCGAGGGCGCCCGCCGCCACCGCTACCGCGGGTGCGGGAAGGTCTGCGGCTCCGATGCCCACTGAGTGGGGTTCGTCCTGCAGGTCGGCCATGGCATTCGCTCCGGTCTCGGCGGCAGCAGGGAGAGATGGTGCCACCGTGCCACGCGGGACCGCAGGGCCGCCCGGCGGACGCAGCGTTCGAGTGAACCCGCAGGTCACACCCTGTCACCGCGCCCGCCGGGCACCGCGTCCGCTACCCGATCACCGCGTTCGACGGGCCCCGGGACGCCCCGAGGTCGCGGGCCACCGACTCCGCGTCGCGCAGCACCCGTACCGCGTTCGACCAGGTCAGCTTGGCCAGGTCGGCCTTGGACCAGCCACGCGCGAGCAGCTCGGCGACGAGGTTCGGGTAGCCCGCCACGTCGTCCAGGCCGGACGGGGTGAAGGCCGTGCCGTCGTAGTCCCCGCCGATGCCGATGTGGTCGATGCCGGCCACCTCGCGCATGTGGTCCAGATGGTCGGCGACCGTCGAGGCCGTGGCCACCGGGCGCGGGCGCGCCGCCTCGAAGGCCCGGTGCAGGGCCATCGCTTCGGGGGTGGTGTCCAGGTGGTGCAGACCGTGCGCCCGCAGGTTCTCGTCCGCGGCCAGGGTCCACTCGACCGCCGCCGGGAGGATGAACTTCGGTACGAAGGTGGCCATCGCCACCCCGCCGTTGCCCGGCAGCAGCGCCAGCACGTCGTCGGGGATGTTGCGCGGGTGGTCGCAGACCGCCCGGGCCGAGGAGTGCGAGAAGACCACCGGCGCGGCCGACACCTCGATGGCGTCCCGCATCGTCGTCGCGGCGACGTGCGAGAGGTCCACCAGCATGCCGACGCGGTTCATCTCGCGGACGACCTCACGGCCGAAGTCGGTCAGACCGCCGTGCCGGGGCTCGTCGGTCGCCGAATCCGCCCAGTCGATCGTGTCGTTGTGCGTGAGCGTCATGTACCGCACGCCCAGCCGGTGCAGGGCGCGCAGCGTGGCGAGCGAGTTGTTGATGGAGTGGCCGCCCTCGGCGCCCATCAGCGAGGCGATCCGGCCGTCGGCGCGGGCCGCCTCCATGTCGTCCGCCGTCAGCGCCCGCACGAGGTCGCCCGGGTAACGGTCGATCAGCTGGCCGACGATGTCGATCTGCTCCAGGGTGGCGCTGACCGCCTCGTCGCCGGCGTAGTCGGACCGCACGTAGACCGACCAGAACTGCGCGCCGACCCCGCCGGCGCGCAGCCGGGGGATGTCGGTGTGCAGGTGGGCGGACTGGTCGCCCGCGATGTCCCGTTGTGCCAGGTCGTAGCGCACCTGCTCGCGCAGCGCCCAGGGCAGGTCGTTGTGGCCGTCCACGACGGGGTGCTCGGCCAGCAGCTCGCGCGCCTCGTCCAGGCGCTGCGCCGCGCTCACTTACCGAACCCGAAGGACTCTGCGTTCGCGACCTTCGTGCGCAGCCGCTTGCCCTTCTCGGTGGCCTGGTCGTTCAGTTCCTGCTGGAAGTCGCGCATCCGGGCCAGCAGCTCCGTGTCGTGCGCGGCCAGCATCCGTACGGCCAGCAGCCCCGCGTTGCGCGCCCCGGCGACCGAGACGGTGGCGACGGGAACCCCGGCGGGCATCTGGACGATCGAGAGCAGCGAGTCCATGCCGTCGAGGTACTTCAGGGGCACCGGCACGCCGATGACCGGCAGCGGGGTGACCGAGGCGAGCATGCCGGGCAGGTGGGCCGCGCCGCCCGCGCCCGCGATGATCGCCTTCAGCCCGCGGTCGGCGGCCCGCTCCCCGTACTCGATCATCTCGCGCGGCATCCGGTGGGCGGACACCACGTCGACCTCGTAGGGGATCTCGAACTCGTCCAGCGCCTGGGCGGCCGCCTCCATGACGGGCCAGTCCGAGTCGGAGCCCATGACGATGCCGATGACGGGGCCTGCGGTGGAGGTGCTCATTCGGTGATCGTTCCTCTGAGGTAGCCGGCAGCGTGACGTGCGCGCTCCAGCACATCGTCCAGATCGTCGCCGTAGGTGTTGACGTGGCCGACCTTGCGGCCGTGTTTCACGTCCTTGCCGTACATGTGGATCTTCAGCTGGGGGTCGTGGGCCATGCAGTGCAGGTACGCCGCGTACATGTCGGGGTAGTCCCCGCCCAGCACGTTCGCCATGACCGTCCACCGGGCGCGGGGGCGCGGGTCGCCGAGCGGGAGGTCCAGGACCGCCCGTACGTGGTTGGCGAACTGGGAGGTGACGGCACCGTCCTGGGTCCAGTGGCCGCTGTTGTGCGGGCGCATCGCCAGCT
This sequence comes from Streptomyces sp. NPDC054932, assembly GCF_053610205.1. Lineage (NCBI taxonomy): Bacteria > Bacillati > Actinomycetota > Actinomycetes > Kitasatosporales > Streptomycetaceae > Streptomyces > Streptomyces sp. NPDC054932. The sequence continues at coordinate 16,592 of NZ_JBSGXU010000136.1, forward strand.
CGTTGACCAGGATCCGGCCGTCGGTGGTCTCGAACAGCTCCACGGCCAGGTGGCCGGTCACGCCGAGTTCGCGGGCGATACGCAGGGCGAGGGCCTGGGCCTCGCCCGCGAGGGCCTCCGAGAGGTTCGGGGCCGGGGCGATCACCGTGTCGCAGACCCCGTCCACCTGGACGGATTCCACGACGGGATAGGCGACCGCCTGTCCGTGCGGGGAGCGGACGATGTTGGCCGCGAGTTCGCGGACGTAGTCGACCTTCTCCTCCGCGAGGACCGGGACGCCCGCCTTGAACGGGGCCTCCGCGTCCTGTGGGGTGCGGACGAACCACACGCCCTTGCCGTCGTACCCGCCCCGCACGGTCTTGAGGATGACGGGGAACCCGCCGACCTCGTCCGCGAAGGCGGCCACGTCGTCCGGATCGCTCACGATCCGGTGGCGGGGGCTGGGCGCGCCGATCTCGTCGAGCTTGGCGCGCATCACCCCCTTGTCCTGGGCATGCACCAAAGCGTCGGGCCCCGGGCGGACGGGGATGCCGTCCGCTTCCAGGGCCCGCAGGTGCTCCATGGGCACATGCTCGTGGTCGAAGGTGATCACGTCACAACCGCGCGCGAAGGCACGCAGCGTCTCCAGGTCGCGATAGTCGCCGATGACGACATCGCTCACGACCTGGGCCGCCGAGTCCTGCGGGGTGTCACTGAGGAGCTTGAATCTGATGCCGAGGGGGATACCCGCCTCGTGGGTCATGCGGGCGAGCTGTCCGCCGCCGACCATGCCGACTACCGGGAACGTCACTCCTCCAGGGTATCCGCCGGTATTCGGCCATCAGGACGCGCATGGGCACGGCCCCGGCCCCGATCCGCTCCGTGTGCCGTGCGTCGCACGGTGCCGGAAGGCACAGACGGAGCACAGGGGGGACACTTAGCATGGGTGGGTTGACGGAGAACACCGGACGCCCCGTGAGCGGGCGGTTACCGACAGGACTGACCTACTGATGAGCACGCCGGGCGGATCTGTCCTCGAACGTGTACGCGGCCTCGTACGAGAAGTCGCCAAGTTCGGGGCGGTCGGCGGTCTGGGTGTCCTGGTCAACCTGGGTGTCTTCAACCTGATCCGCAACACGACCGATCTGCAGGTGGTCCGCGCGAGCGTGATAGCCACCGTCGTGGCCATCGCCACGAACTACATCGGCTTCCGCTACTTCGCCTACCGGGACCGCGCCAAGAGCGGCCGCACCCGCGAGCTCGTCCTGTTCGCCGCGTTCAGCGGTATCGGCCTGGTCATCGAGAGCGGTGTGCTCTACGTCGCCACCTACGGCTTCGGCTGGGACGGCCCGGTCGCGAGCAACGTCTTCAAGTTCATCGGCATCGGGACCGCCACCGTGTTCCGCTTCTGGTCGTACCGGACCTGGGTCTTCAGGGCCCTGCCCGTGCCCGCCGAGGCGACCGAGCCGATGCCGGATCCGGCGCCGCTCCCGAAGCCGGAGCGCCGGCCGGAGCCGCTGCCCGAGCCGGCGCCCGCGAACAACTGACGGCCTAGCGGACCGTGGTCTGCGGTTCGGCCGGTTCCGGCGCCGTGCGGCTGAGGAACAGCGCGAACACCGGCGGCTGGGTCTGGAGCAGCTCCAGGCGTCCGCCGTCCGCCTCCGCGAGGTCCCGGGCCACCGCGAGGCCGATCCCGGTGGAGTTGCGGCCGCTGATGGCCCGCTCGAAGATCCGGTTGCCGAGGTCCGGCGGGACCCCCGGCCCCTCGTCCGTGACCTCCAGCACCGCCTGGTTGCCGATCACCCGGGTGCGCAGCGCGACCGTGCCGCCGCCGTGCATCAGGGCGTTCTCCACCAGGGTGGCCAGTACCTGCGAGACCGCGCCCGGGGTGCCGACGGCCCGCACGCCCTGCTTGCCGGAGCGGACGATGGCCCGGCCCGCGCTGCGGTAGGCCGGCCGCCACTCCTCCTCCTGCTGCTTGACGACCTCGTCCAGGTCGAAGGGGACCGCCGAGCCCGTCCGCGGGTCCCGCGAGTTCGTGAGCAGCCGCTGCACGACGTCCGTGAGGCGCTCCACCTGGGTCAGGGCGATCGTCGCCTCTTCCCGTACGGTCTCCAGGTCGTCGGTGACCGTGATCTCCTCCAGCCGCATGGAGAGCGCCGTGAGCGGGGTGCGCAGCTGGTGGGAGGCGTCCGCGGCCAGGCGCCGCTCGGCCGTCAGCATCCGGCCGATCCGCTCGGCGCTGGAGTCCAGCACGTCCGCGACCCGGTCCAGCTCGGGGACCCCGTACCGCTTGTGCCGGGGCCGCGGGTCTCCCGATCCGAGCCGCTCGGCCGTCTCGGCCAGGTCGGTGAGCGGGGAGGCCAGCCGGTTGGCCTGGCGTACGGCGAGCAGGACGGCCGCCACGACGGCCAGCAGCGCCACCGCGCCCACCACGGCCAGGGTCCGCCCGACCTCGCGGGTCACGGTGGAGCGGGACTCCTCGACGACCACGAGCTCGCCCTGCTCGCCGCGGGCGGTGCCGCGGATGACGCTGTCGGGGATCGGGGCGCCCACCTCCACGGCCGGGCGGCCGGGGATGGTGATCCGCGCGTAGTGGCCGGCGTCCAGCTGCTCGCCGAGCGCCACCGGGTCGATCGGCTTCTTCTCCAGGACGTTCGCCTCGACGATGCCCACGAGCCGCAGCGCCTCGGACTCGATGCGGTCCTGGGCGCTGCTGGTGATGGTCCGGGTCTCCACGATGACGAGGGAGACCCCGAAGACGGCGATCACGACGAGCACCACGGCGAGCGTGGACTGGATGAGGCGGCGGCGCATGCCCTAGAGCATGCCCCAGGTGGGCCGGGTGCTGCGGTCAGCTCTTCTCGAAGCGGAAACCGACGCCGCGCACGGTGGCGATGTAGCGGGGGTTGGCGGCGTCGTCGCCCAGCTTCTTGCGCAGCCAGGAGATGTGCATGTCGAGGGTCTTGGTGGAGGACCACCAAGTGGTGTCCCAGACCTCGCGCATGAGCTGGTCGCGGGTGACGACCCGGCCCGCGTCGCGGACCAGGACCCGCAGCAGGTCGAACTCCTTGGCCGTGAGCTGGAGCTCCTCCTCCCCCATCCAGGCGCGGTGCGATTCGACGTCGATCCGCACGCCGTGGGTGGCGGGCGGCTGGAGGGCCTCGGTGGAGCCGCGCCGGAGCAGGGCCCGGACCCGGGCGAGCAGCTCGGCCAGGCGGAAGGGCTTGGTCACGTAGTCGTCGGCGCCGGCGTCCAGGCCGACGACCGTGTCGACCTCGTCCGCGCGGGCGGTCAGAACCAGAATCGGGAAGCCGTGGCCCTCGGCGCGCAGCCGTCGGGCGACCTCCAGGCCGTCCATGCCCGGCAGGCCCAGGTCGAGGACGACGAGATCGACGCCGCCCTGCAGTCCCGCGTCCAGCGCGGTGGGGCCGTCCTCCCGGACCTCGACCTCGTACCCCTCCCGGCGCAGGGCGCGGGCCAGGGGTTCCGAGATGGATGCGTCGTCCTCGGCGAGCAGTACACGCGTCATGTGGGTGATGTTAGTCCGCGGCGGCTGAAACCTGGGGCCCCCTGGAAGACCCCTGCCTATCTGGGCTTATGAACTGCTCATCGCCTTCGAATATGGTCGAACGGTTCCCGGCGCGCCTTGTGATCCATCTCTCAAGTCCTTTCATATGCCGCAGTGTCGTGTCGTATGGTGGCGAGACGCCTGATGCAATACCTCAGGGACCTTTGTGCCGAAAAGCAGCGCAAAGGTCTCTATTTCTGTCCTGAACCGGACGGGCCGTCTTATCAAGGACTCCCCCGGCCGGCCTTGACGACAGTGAACGACCTGTTGGCCGGGCCCCTCGCGTGATGATGCGCGGGAGGGCGTGGATCCCGGTTACGGATGTCCTGCCGCCCCCATCGTCATGGGGGCGGGACCCCGAGGCGTGGGGTGGGAGATCCGTCCGCCGGTGCCGGCCACCCCCCACCGGGCGCGGATGGGCTCACGAAGCCGAAGCGTCCCGAGCAAGCAAGGATCGACCATGGCTTCCAGCCTGACGACGGCCTCACCGAGCCCCGCTCACGAGAAGACCGTCCTCGGCCACCCGATCGGCCTGGCCACGCTGTTCATGACCGAGATGTGGGAGCGCTTCTCCTACTACGGCATGCGTGCGCTTCTCGTTCTGTACTTGGTCTCCGGCGGTGTCGACGCCGCGACCGACAGCCAGGGCGGTGGCCTCGGCTTCACTGCGGCGACGGCCACGGCGATCTACTCCGTCTACGTGGCCATGGTCTACCTCATGGCCATGCCCGGCGGCTGGTTCGGTGACCGCGTCTGGGGCGCCCGCAAGACGGTCGCCATCGCCGGTGTCGTGATCATGGCGGGCCACGTGTCGCTCGCGCTGCCCGGCCAGATGGCGTTCTTCGTCGGTCTGCTGCTGGTCGCGGTCGGCTCCGGTCTGCTGAAGGCCAACATCTCCACGATGGTCGGCCACCTGTACAAGGGCGTGGACGACCCGCGCCGTGACAGTGGCTTCACGATCTTCTACATCGGCATCAACGTGGGTGCCCTGCTCGCACCGGTCGGCATCGGCATGGTCGGCGAGCTCGTGAACTGGCACCTCGGCTTCGCGCTCGCCGCCGTCGGCATGGGCATCGGCCTCGTGATCTACCTGCTCGCCGGCCGCACCCTGAGCCCGCAGAGCAGCCTCGTCCCGAACCCGCTGAGCCCGGCCGAGCGCAAGGCCGTGATCGTCAAGGCCCTCGCCGTCCTGGCCGTCATCGCCGTCTTCTACGGCGCCGTGGTCGCGGCGGACATGTTCACGATCAAGTGGGCGCTGTACCCGATCACCATCGCCGGTCTGATCATCCCGGTCGCCGTCCTCGTCCGCATCAAGCGGGACAAGGACCTGTCCACCGTCGAGCAGACCCGGATGAGCGCCTACATCTGGTTCTTCGTCGCCGCCGCCGTCTTCTGGATGATCTACGACCAGGGCGGTTCGACGCTCTCGCTCTTCGGTGACAAGAACTCCGAGCGCAGCCTCTTCGGCTGGGAAGTCCCGACCACCATCTTCCAGTCGCTGAACCCGCTCTTCGTGGTGGCCCTGGCCCCGGTCTTCGCCGCCGCGTGGGTGGCCCTGGCCCGCCGCAACCGCGAGCCCAGCACCATCGTGAAGTTCTCGGTGGCCCTGATCATCGTCGGCGCCTCGTTCTTCGTCTTCGCCCTGCCGCTGAACCAGACCGCCGGCAACGACACCAAGGTCACCATGTGGTGGCTGGTGCTCATCTTCCTGATGCACACCCTCGCCGAGCTGTGCCTGTCGCCGGTCGGCCTGTCGGTCACGACGAAGATGGCGCCGCAGAAGTACGGCTCCCAGATGATGGGCGTCTGGTTCCTGGCCGTCACCGCCGGTGACTGCATCACCGGTCTGCTCGGTCTGGCCGAGGTGCAGCTGAACGGCGTCGGGGTGATCCTCTTCCAGGCCACCGCCGCCGTGCTCGCGGGCCTTGCGATCTTCATGTACCGCAAGAAGGTCAACGCGCTCATGGGCGACATGAACTGACGCGTTCGCGCCGTACGACGAACGGCCCGGCACACCGGAAGG
>NZ_JBSGXU010000137.1:0-22070 GCF_053610205.1 Streptomyces sp. NPDC054932
GGACCCCGGGCCGTGTTCCTCGGGCAGGATGTGCGCATGCAGACGATGGAACCGGTGGCGAGGGCGCAGGCACTGGCCGCCCCGGGCGGGCGGCGCATCCTCGGCATCGCCGGACCCCCGGGGGCCGGGAAGTCGACACTGGCCGCCCGGCTCGCCGACGCGCTCGGACCGGAGCGGGCCGTGGTGGTCCCGATGGACGGCTTCCACCTCGCCCGGGCCGAACTGGACCGGCTGGGCCGCGCCGAGCGCAAGGGCGCCCCGGACACCTTCGACGCCGCCGGCTACGTCGCCCTGCTGCGCCGGCTGCGCGCGGCGGAGGGGTCCACGGTGTACGCGCCCGCCTTTGACCGCCGCCTGGAGGAGCCGGTCGCGGGCAGCATCCCCGTCGCCCCGGACGTACCGCTGGTGATCACCGAGGGGAACTACCTGCTGCACGACGCGGGGGAGTGGGCCGCGGTACGGCCGCTGCTGGACGAGGCCTGGTACCTCGCCCCGGAAGAAGGCCTGCGCGTGGGCCGGCTGATCGACCGTCACGTGCGCCACGGCAAGGACCCCGCGTACGCCCGTGAGTGGGTGGACCGGTCGGACGAGGCCAACGCCCGCCTCGTCGCCCTGGGGCGCCACCGCGCCGACCTGGTCCTCGACACCGGCTGACCGGGGGCGGGGCCGGCCGGGCCGATCGGAGCGGGGGCCGGACGGACGCGGCACCGGGGGCCGGGCGGGGCCGTGCGCTCTCGTGCCAACACCGGTGCACGGGAAGGAAAGCCGGGCGGCCGGGGCGTACGTAGTTTCGGGGTGTGCCGGGCCGCGTGATCGCGGGCGGCGACATTCCTGATCGCTCCGAGAGGACACCCCCCATGTTCGACATCAGCAAGGTCCAGGCCGCCCCGAGCGCGGACCTGCTCACCCCCGACAACTCCGTCATGCTCTTCGTGGACCACCAGCCGCAGATGTTCTTCGGTACCGGGAGCGGCGACCGCGCCGCCATCATCAACAGCACGGTGGGTCTCGCCAAGGCGGCCCGGGCGTTCGACGTGCCGGTCGTGCTGACCACCGTCGCCGCGGAGTCCTTCTCCGGGCCCCTGCTGCCCCAGCTCGCCGAGGTGTTCCCGGGGCACGAGGTCATCGACCGTACGTCGATGAACGCCTGGGAGGACGAGGCGCTCGTGGCGGCGGTCAAGGCGACCGGACGCAAGAAGATCATCCTGTCGGGCCTGTGGACCGAGGTCTGCCTGGTGCTGCCCGCCCTGTCCGCGCTGGAGCAGGGCTACGAGGTCTACGTGGTCTCCGACGCCTCGGGCGGCGTCAGCCCGACCGCCCACGAGCACGCCGTCCAGCGGATGCTGGCCGCCGGGGCCGTGCCGGTGACCTGGGTGCAGGTACTGCTGGAACTCCAGCGCGACTGGGCCCGCCAGGAGACGTACGGCGCCGTCATGGAGGTCGTCAAGGCCCACGCCGGCGCCTACGGCCTCGGCGTCGTGTACGCGCAGGCCGTCATCGGCGAGCACGCGGCCGGCTGACCCCCTTTGGACACCGGCATCCTGATCCTGCGTCTGCTGGTGGGCCTGCTCGTCGCGGGCCACGGAGTGCAGAAGATCAGCTCGCACCTGGGCGGCAAGGGCCTCGAAGGCGGCGCGCGGGAGTTCCGCGCCGACGGTTTCCGCGGCGGGGCCCTCACCGCCCTCGCGGCGGGCGGCGGCCAGATCGGATCGGGCCTCCTGCTGGCCGCGGGTCTGCTGACGCCCCTCGCCGCGACCGGCGTCATCGGGGTCATGACCGTGGCCCTCACCGTGAAATGGCCCGGCGGTCTCTGGGTGCAGAACGACGGCTACGAGTACCCGCTGGTGCTGATCGTCACCGCGGCCGCCCTCGCGGCCACCGGGCCCGGTGCCTTCTCCCTCGACGAGGCGATCGGCCTGACGCCGTACCCGCTGTGGTGGACGGCCCTCGTACTCGCCGCAGGCGTCGGCAGCGGCCTGCTCACCCGGCTCGCCCTGCACCGCGCCCCGGCCGTCGATCACCGCTGAACGCCCAGGACGCAGACCGGGTCCGGCCGTCCGCGCACACCCCCATGAGCCGGGCGGCCGGGCCCACCCGACCCTGCCCGTCCCACACACACAACCGACGCGCACAACCGACCCGCACGACCGACAGAGGAGTACCCACCCATGCCGTACATCAAGGTCTCGGAAGGCCGATCCGCCCCCGTCGAGCTCTACTACGAGGACCACGGAACGGGCCGGCCGGTGGTGCTGATCCACGGCTGGCCGCTGAGCGGCGCCTCGTGGGAGAAGCAGACGGCCGCCCTGCTCGCCGCCGGCCACCGGGTCGTCACCTATGACCGGCGCGGCTTCGGCCGCTCCGACCAGCCCGCCGACGGCTACGACTACGACACCTTCGCCTCCGACCTGAACGCGGTGCTCACCGCGCTCGACCTGCGGGACGCCGTACTGGTCGGCTTCTCCATGGGCACCGGCGAGGCGACCCGCTACCTGGGCACCTACGGCAGCGAGCGCATCGAGCGGGCCGTCATGATCGGCGTGGTCCCGCCCTTCCTGCTCAAGACGGACGACAACCCGGGCGGGGTGGACGCCGGCGTCTTCAAGGGCATAGAGGAGGCCATCACCGCCGACCGGTTCGCCTTCATGACGGCCTTCTTCGCCGACTTCTACAACGTCGACGTGCTCGGCGGCGAGCGCATCAGCGAGGAGGCGGTCCGGGCCAGTTGGAACGTGGCCGTCGGCGCCTCGGCCAAGGCGACCCTCGACTGCGTCCAGGCCTGGCTCACCGACTTCCGCGCCGACCTGCCGCGCATCGACGTGCCCACGCTCATCATCCACGGCGACGCCGACCGCACCCTGCCCATCGACGCCACGGCCGTCCCGCTGGCACGGAACATCACCGGCGCGCAGCTCACCGTCGTCCCCGGCGGCCCGCACGGCCTGACCTGGACCCACGCGGCCGAGGTCAACGCCGCTCTGCTCGCCTTCCTCGCCTGAGCAGGCAGATCCCCGCCCCGGGGGCGGAGTTCCGCCGCCCCCCGTTCCCCGTCCCCCCGAAGGAGAGCGCCATGCCCGACCAGCCCGTACTCGAACCCGCCGCCCAGGCCTTCGCCGACGCCACCGCCCGGCCGCCGTACCTGTACCAGATCCCCGTCGAGGACGGCCGCAAGGCCGTGGACGACGTCCAGAGCGGTGAGGGCGTCACCCTGCCCGCCATCGACGAGGAGTGGGTCACCGTCCAGGGCGGCCCCACCGGCGACGTCCGCACCCGGATCGTCCGCCCCCGCGGCGCCACCGGCCCGCTCCCCGTCATCCTCTACATCCACGGCGCCGGCTGGGTCTTCGGCAACGCCCGCACCCACGACCGGCTGGTGCGCGAGCTCGCCGTCGGAGCCCGGGCGGCCGTGGTCTTCCCCGAGTACGACCTCTCGCCCGAGGCCCGCTACCCGGTCGCCATCGAGCAGAACTACAGCGTCGCCCAGTGGGTGGCCCGCGAGGGACACCACAAGGACCTCGACGGCTCCAGGATGGCCGTCGCCGGCGACTCGGTCGGCGGCAACATGAGCGCCGCCCTCACCCTCATGGCCAAGGAGCGCGGCGACGTCCGCTTCCTCCACCAGGTCCTCTTCTACCCGGTCACCGACGCCGCCTTCGACACCGCCTCCTACGAGCAGTTCGCCGAGGGCTACTTCCTGCGCCGCGACGCCATGCGCTGGTTCTGGGACCAGTACACGACCGACGAGGCCCAGCGGGCGCAGATCACGGCCTCCCCGCTGCGCGCCACCCTCGACCAGCTGACCGGGCTGCCGCCCGCCCTGGTCATCACCGCCGAGGCCGACGTCCTGCGCGACGAGGGCGAGGCCTACGCCGCCTGGCTGCGCGCCGCGGGAGTCCCCGTCACCGCGCTGCGCGTGCTCGGGACCATCCACGACTTCGTCATGCTGGACGCCCTGCGCGAGACGCGGGCAGCGTCGCTCGCCATCGGACAGGCCGTCGGCACCCTGCGCGAGGCCCTGGCATGACCGGCACGGCCGGTACGGCGAGCATGCCCGTGGCCGGGGTGGTCCCCGCCCGGCACCCGGAACACCCGGCGGCCGACCTCCTCGTCCGCAACGCGAAGGTGTACACCGGGGACGCGGCCCGGCCGCAGGCCCGCGCCGTGGCGATCCGCGACGGCCGGGTCGTGGCCCTCGGGGACGACCACGACCTCGCCGGCCTCGTGGGCCCGGCGACCCAAGTGGTCGACGCCCTGGGCCGCCGGGTGGTTCCCGGGCTGAACGACTCGCACCTGCACGTCATCCGGGGCGGCCTGAACTACGTGCTGGAGCTGCGCTGGGACGGCGTACGGAGCCTGCGCCAGGCGCTGGCCATGCTGCGCGAGCAGGCCGGCCGCACCCCCGGGGGGCAGTGGATCCGGGTCGTCGGCGGCTGGACCGCCGAGCAGTTCGCCGAACGCCGGATGCCGACCGTGGCCGAACTGAACGCCGCCGCGCCCGACACCCCGGTGTTCGTCCTGCACCTGTACCAGTCGGCGCTGATGAACCGGGCGGCCGTGCGGGCCGCCGGATTCACCCGCGAGACCCCCGACCCGCGCGGCGGGCAGATCGTACGGGGCCGGGACGGCGAGCCGACCGGAATCCTCCTGGCGGCGCCGAGCGCGCTCGTCCTGTACTCCACGCTGGCCAAGGCGCCGGCCCTGGACGAGGCCGGCAAACGGACCTCGACGCGGCACTTCCTGCGCGAACTCAACCGCTTCGGGCTGACCTCGGCCGTCGACGCCGCCGGCGGGTTCCAGAACTTCCCCGGCGACTACGCCACCGTCGTCGACCTGGCCCGGTCGGGGGAGCTGTCGCTGCGGATCGCCTACCACCTGTTCCCGCAGACCGCCGGGCAGGAGCTCGCCGACCTGAAGCGCTGGACCGAGACGGTCAAGCCAGGGGACGGGGACGAATGGCTCCGCCTCAACGGCGCGGGCGAAAACCTGACCTGGGCCGCCGCCGACTTCGAGAACTTCTCCGAACCCCGCCCCGCACTCGCCGAGGGCTACGAGGCCGAGTTCGAGCAGGCCGTCCGGCTGCTGATGGAGAACGGCTGGGGCTTCCGGCTCCACGCCACCTACGACGAGACCATCCGCCGCGACCTGGCCGTGTTCGAGCGGCTCGCGGCCGAAGGGCTCTTCCCCGGCGGGAACCGCTGGCTCTTCGACCACGCCGAGACCGTCTCCGCCGACAGCCTGGACCGGATCGCGGCCCTCGGCGGCGCCCTCTCCGTGCAGAACCGGATGTCCTTCCAGGGCACCGCCTTCCTCGACCGCTACGGCGCCGGGGCCACGTCGCACACCCCACCGGTCCGGGACATGCTCGACCGGGGGCTCACCGTCGCCGCCGGAACCGACGCCACGCGCGTGTCCTCGTACAACCCGTGGGTCTCCCTGCACTGGCTGGTCACCGGCCGCACCGTGGGCGGTACGGCGCTCTACCCGGCCGCGAACCTGATCGACCGGGAGACCGCGCTGGACCTCTACACCCGGGGCGGCGCGCAGCTCACCGGGGAGCAGGATGTGAAGGGCGTGCTGCGGGAGGGCTGTTACGGCGACCTCGCGATCCTGTCGGACGACTACTTCACCGTGCCCGAGGCCGCCATCCCCGGCATCGAGTCCGTGTTCACCGTCGTCGGCGGCCGCATCGTCTACGCGAGCGCCGAGTACGAGGGCCTCGACGAGCCCCTCCCGCCGGTCACCCCGCAGTGGGCCCCCGTGGCCCGCTTCGGCGGGTACCGGGCCGGCGGTGGCGCACGCCAGGCCGACCTGATGGCCGAGGCCGTCGCCGAGTCCGAACAGCACCGGCTGTGGCGGGAGGCGCGCGGAGCGGCACCGGGGACGCCGCCGCCCTTCGTCGACCCGTGCTTCACGCACTGAACAAGGGAACCCACCACATGAGCACAGTCCCCGGCGACGCCGCCGCGGGCGGCCCGGACGACGCACCCCCGGGGCGCCGTTTCGAGCCCGACCTCCGGACGATGACGCGGATCAACCTGCACCCCATCGCCTCACCGATGCCGCTGGGCTTCTTCACGGTGGCGATCGCCTCCGTGACGACGGGCTGCCTGCAGCTCGGTGTCTTCGAGGCCGCCGACCGGCGTGCCGTCGCCCTGTGCGTGCTGCCCGCCTTCGCCCTCCAACTGCTGGTCAGCTTGCTGGCGTTCGGGGCCAGGGACGTGATCGCTGCCACGCTCATGGGCACGTTCGCCGGCAGCTGGCTGGCGTACGCGCTCGTGATGGGCACCGGTGCGGCCGGGGGCCACCGGGTGCTGGGCGTGTTCAACCTGGCGCTGCTGTGCTTCGGGGCGCTGATGGCCTTCGTGACCCGGCCCAAACGGGCGCTGTGGCTGGTCATCGTGGTCTCCCTGCCCCGCTGGGCGGCCACCGGCCTGGCCGGGCTCACCGGAGCCGGCTGGCTCGGCCACCTGGCGGGAGCCCTCGGGATCCTGGTGGCACTCGTCGCCACGTACGCGGCGTTCGCCCTGATGCTGGAGGACATGCGCGGCGAACAGGTGCTGCCCATCGGCCGCAGCGGCCCCGCCCGTACCGCGGTCGAGGGAGACCTCGCGGTGCAGCTGCGCAACCTGGAACGCCAGGCGGGTGTGCGGCGCACCCTGTGACGCGGTCACACGCCCCGGGCGCCGGCCTGCCACTCCCGGGGCGACATGCCGTAGGCGGCGCGAAAGGCCCGGCTGAAATGGGACGGGTTCGTGAACCCCCAGCGCTGACCCACCGCCGTGACGGTCGGCGCCGGGCCCACCTGCCGCGCCAGATCACGTCGGCACCTCTCCAGCCGCTCGTGCCGGATCCAGCTCCCCACCGTGGTCCCCTCCGGCTGGAAGAGCTTGTGCAGGTACCGCACGGAGATGTGGTGCGCGGCCGCGATGTGCTCCGGAGTCAGGCCCGGATCGGCCAGGGAGGCAAGGACGTACGCCTTGACGCGCGCCAGGATGCCGCGGGCCGCCTCCGACGCGTACGGATCCAGCAGGCCCTGGCGCTCGCGCACCAGCACGGTCAGCAGATCCGTGGCGGTCATGGCGAGCTGCTGACCCGTGTACGCGTCGAAGCCGGAGGCCCGATCGGCCAGCCGCGTCAGAAAGCCCGAGACCAGCCCGGAGGTGCCGCGATCGCCGCTGAAGACGGTCCCGGTGACCGCCCGCAGAGCGGAGTCCGACACCCCCAGGGCGCTCTTGGGCACCCGGACGGCCGTGAAGCGGAAGTAGTCCGGCTGCTCCCTGCGGTACGGGCGTCCGGCGTCCGAGCAGGTGAAGGTCCCCGGCTTGACCAGAGCCTCGCGGCCGTCCTGGGTGAGCCGCGCGGTGCCGGTGTGCTGGAAGGTGACGGTCATGAACTGCTCGCCGCCCCGGGAGATCAGGCGCCGGTCGCGCGAAACGGTCTGGGGGCCCGCCTGGACGGCCGAGATCTGCAAGGGGCCGAGCCGTTCGCTGGCGATGCTCCCCGCCGACGGCTCGGGCTCGTGCAGGGTGACATCGAGGGGGATGAACGTGTCGGACACCAGGCTGTGCCAGTAGTCCGCCCGTTCGTACGGGGACAGCGGCGAGGTGGTGAATACGACGCTCATGGTGGCTCCGAGGGGGTGAGGCGTTCTCCTTCACCCAGTCTCGGAACGACCGCCGCCGGTGCCATCCGTCAGATGACTTGCCCCGTGCCCCGGCTCCCCTCAGTCGGCCGGTTCCTGCTCCACCACGTCCCGCAGCTGCCCGCGCGAGGTGACGCCCAGCACCGGGAACGCCTGGTAGAGGTGGGTGCCGACGGTGCGCGGCGAGAGGAAGAGACGCTCGCCGATCTCGCGGTTGGTCAGCCCCCGCGCCGCCAGCCGGACGATCCGCTGACGCTGCGGGGTCAGCGTCCTGAACGCACTGCGCGGGGCGGATTCGACGGCCACCCCGGCCGCGCGCAGCTCCGCCCGGGCCCGCTCGCCCCAGTGCACCGCACCCAGGCCCTCGAAGATCTCGCCCGCCTTCGTCAGGGCGGCCCTGGCCTCGGCGATCCGGCGCTGCCGGCGCAGCCACTCCCCGTAGTCCAGCCAGGTCTGGGCGTGCTCGAAGGGCCACCGGTGGCCGGCCGGATCCTCCAGCGCGCGCTCGAAGTACGGACCGGCCTCGGCCGGATCGGCGAGCAGCGCCCGGGCCCGGTCCAGGATCTGCCGCAGCCTCGGCGAGGCGCCGTCGCCGACATCGGCGATGACGTGCTTGAGGGCGGCCGAGGCGTCCTCGCCCCGGCCGATGAGCACGGCCGCTGCCGCATGGTCGGCGACGGCGTAGCACGACAGGTGGTAGTGGACCGGTGCTCCCGCCCAGTCGAACAGGGCCCGGAAGTGCCGGAAGGCGGAGGCGTGGTCACCGAGAGCCGTGGCGGCCAGCCCCGCCGCCCGGCGGGCCCGGACGACGGTGCCGAGCACACCGGCCGGCTCCGTTACGGCCAGCGCGGCCGTCGCGTGCCGCACGGCGAGCTCCGGCTCCCCGGTGAGGGCGCACACCGTGGCGAGGACGGTCAGCGCCCGTGCGGAACCGTGGGTGTGAGCACCGCTCAGGAACCGCCCGGCGAGCCGCTCCACACCGAGCCGGGCGTCCGCCCACCGGCCGCGGTCGAGGTTGGCCCAGGCCAGATCGGCGGCGGTCATCCCGGCATGGAAGGCGTCGGCGTCCTCCCACTGCGGATTGGCCACTTCACCGAGCAGGCCCACCGCCGCCTCGGTCTCGTCGAGCACCATGCAGAGCACCCCGAGCGTATGGATCTCCGTGGGGACCCGGCCGGGCGCGGACATGACGGCGGGCAGGTGGGAACGGACCAGCTGCCCCTTGCCGAAGGGGTCCGTGACGCCCGCGTCCCAGAGGTGGAAGGGATGCGGCGGTGTCGGATCCGCCAGATCGCGGGCGGCCAGCAGCCGCACGACCCGTTCGCGCTGATCGGGAGAGCCCGAGTGGTAGGCGATCCCGGTGGCGATCGTGGAGCTGCCCTCGTCGAGGTGCCCCACATCGGGCAGGGTGTCGGGGACGACCAGGGCGAACGCCCGCTCCATCCGCATCATCAGCATCTCCACCAGGCCGGTGAGCGCCGATATCCAGGGCATCGCGGCCGCGTCCTCGTTGACCGAGGCGGCCTTCGCAGCGAGCGCCTGCGCCCGGTCGATGTCGCCGGTCAGGACGCCCGCGTACGCCGCCGTCGTCAGCAGCCGCGTCTGCTCGGCGGGGGCGGAGTTGAGCTGCGCGGACCGTTCCAGACCGGCCAGGGCCTCGGCGAGGGCGCCACGGGTGAACGCGCGCATGGCGGTGGTCTCCAACGCGGCGGACACCGACGCGTCGGGTGCCACGGTCGCCGCCGACAACTGCCAGGCCCGGCGGTCGGGATCGCCGGCGAGGGAGGCCGCCAGCGCCAGGTGGGTGCGGCGCCGTTCGGCGAACGGCGCGGCGCCGTAGATCGCGGAACGGACCAGGGGATGCCGGAAGTCGATGCGGTCGGTGTGCAGCCGGACCAGCCCCGCCCGTTCCGCGGGCAGCCAGACGTCCATGTCCGTGCCCGGCGGGAGCGCGGCCAGCACACCGGCCGGCCCGATGCCCTCGGCCGCCGCAGCCACCAGCAGCGCGTCCCGGGTGGCCGCGGGCAGCTCGTCGACCTGGGCGGCGAAGGTCCGTTCCAGCAGATCGGTGACGGGGAGGTGACCGGAGAACAGGAGCCCGCCCTCCCGCGCCGCCGAACGCGAAAGTTCGACCAGGGCCAGCGGGTTGCCCGCAGCGGTGTCCAGTACGCGGCGCCGGGTCGGCCCGACGAGCGGATCCGGCTGTACGGCGAGCAGCTCCTGAGCCTGCGCCGGTGACAGCGCGGGCACCACCAGCTCCGGGACCGACCGGTCGAGCCACTCGGGCCGGCGCGTGCCGCGCGCGGTGACCAGCAGCCCGATCGGCTCGCCCGCGAGACGCCGGGCGAGGAACCCCAGAACCTGGCAGCTGCCGCGGTCGATCCACTGTGCGTCGTCGACGGCGAGCAGCACCCGCCCGGCCGAGGCGACCTGCGAGACCAGGGTCAGCACGGCCAGGCTCATCAGCATGGCGTCGGGCGGTGCCGGGTCGTCACCCAGCCCGAAGGCGCCGAGCAGCGCACCGCGCTGACGGACCGGCAGATCGTCCGCCTGGTCCAGTACGGGCAGCAGCAGCTGGTGCAACCCCGCGAAGGCCAGCTCGGTCTCGGCCGGGTTCCCCCGGACCCGCAGCACCCGGGTCCCGGCCCCGAGCGCGTCGTCGACGGTCATCTCCATCAGCAGGGTCTTGCCGACCCCGGGCTCACCGAGCAGCAGCAGCGACGCCGTGGCCGCCTGCGGTGACAATGCGGTGGCGATGGTCGCCCGTTCTTCCTGACGCCCGATCAACACGGTATTTATTTCCGAACCTTCTCACCCAGCAGGACATCCGCCGTTCGTACACGAGGCCGGACGGCACTGCGGCGAGCATAGTCGGGCGGCGCCGCGGAACGGGCCGGGCGCAGCGGAGCTACGGAACCCGCCAGACGTTGGCGAACGCCGCGTTCTCGATCGACCGGCGCTGGCGTACGGCTTCCAGTTCCATCACCGCGTCGTTGACGATCGCCAGCACGGTCGTCACCGCTTCGTCCTCGGAGCCCGGCCGGTCCCCGTCCCCGTCCTCGTCCTTGCCCTCCTCCTCGGAGCGGCTGCTGCGGATGCCGACGACCGCGGCGAGGGCGGCGAGTACGGGCTCGTCCGCCTCCCAGCGGCCGCGGGCCCGGCGGAGAGCGGGCGTATCGGCCACTTCCAGGCGATCGGATCCGAAGGGCAGCAGGCCACGGCGTCCCCGCGTCAGCTGACCGGCCTCCTCGAGGGCCGCCTGGTAGGCCGCGGACAGGTCGTCGCCCCGGCGCCACAGCCAGTCCTCGACCCGCTCGTAGGGCACCTGCCGGGTGAGCGCCGACGCGGCCTCGGCCAGGAGGTGATCATTGAGGTCCGGCTCCTCGCCCGGCACGATGCGGTCGCCGTCCAGGGCGGCGGCCTGCGCGCCGAGGAGATCGATCAGCTCGGCGCCCGCGAGGGCGAGCGACAGATCGCCCTGCCCGACCGCATGGTCCGGCCGCGGGTCCATGGCGATGATGAACAGGTCTTTCGCCGTGCTCATGAACGGCTCCCCTCTGAGTCATCGGAAGTCGGATCCGCTGATCACCTTCCCATGGTCGCACCAACGCCCACCACCGTCCCCGGGTTCCCGGACGTAGCAAAAGGGTGCGTTCGGCGCAGCGGATCAGGACGCGGCCCTGCCCATGGGGACGCCCGTCCTTGTCACCCGAAACCCGGACACCGCCCGGCGCATTGTCTACTCTCGCTCTCGGGCGGGCCCCCTGACCGGACCGACCGCCACCGACCACAGCGAGGAAGCGGCATGACCACACCGCCGATCACACCGCAGAGCCACCGGCCCCTCCCGTACGAGGAGACGACGGACCCCCTCTACACCCGGGAAGTGGCGCAGAACCACGATCTCCAGCATGTGAGGGGGGACGACTACGCCGTCATCTGTACCTGTCCGCGCTGCGGGGCGGCGCTGGACATCGAGCTGTTCGAACCGGGCTTCCGTGCCATGGTGCGCGCCGTCGCCCCGGCCGGTGCCCAGCCCGCACCCGCACCCGCACCCGCACCCGTCTCCACCTCGACCGTGGTGCCGATGAGCTGCGTCTGCCTGGGCACGCACGACGGCCGCCCCGAGGGGCGCAGCGGCTGCGGGGCCTTCTGGACCCTGACGCTGTCATGACCACCCCCCGCGTCCCGCCGCAGGTCGGCGCCGGCCCCCCGGCCGGCGCGCGGGACCTGCTGGCCGCGCAGGAGCGCCACCGGCTGGCCGGGGAAGCGCTGCCCCGGCTGCGGGCGGCCGCCCTGGGGTGGCGCAACGCGGCCGGCGCGCTCATGGCCGGACTCATCGGTTTCGGCCTGATCAAGGGCCGTACCGATGTGGGACAGCTCGCCAGGCCCTGGGCCGTCGGCGTGGGGTGCCTGCTGCTGGCGGCCCTGCTGTGCGGGACCTGGGGCGCGTACCTGCTGAACCGGGCGGCCCACGGACCGCTGACACTGTCCCCGCCGGCGCCCCGGGCGACCCGTTCGGCGGTGGAGCACCTGGAGGTCGGGGAGGCCCTGCGGGCGCTGCGGCGGGGCATCGTGATGACCCTGTCGTGCACGCTGTTCCTCGTCGGCGCCCTCGGGGCCACCTGGTACGGGCCGAGTGCCAAGCCGCCGGCGGTGGAGCTCACCACACCGGCCACGGGCAGGCTGTGCGGCACCGTCACCCGAGTGGGCGAGGGCAAACTCCTGCTGAAGACCGGCGGTACGACGGTCGAAGTGGCGACGGGGGCCCTGACGCAGCTGAGGACGGTGGACGCCTGTCCATGAGTGAGCTCCGCTCCGTTCCCGGGTGACGTCTTCCGACACCCCGGCACACACCGGACGGAACGCGGCGCCCGGTTCACCCCTCTTGCCTGGTGCGCTCCCACTGGTGGCGCTCCGGACCGAGCGTCCGGATCGGGTCGGTGCAGAGGGTTTCCTGGGTCATGGGTCTGACGAGTGGCACGCTCATGGCGTGCGTCGCGGTCTGCACGGTGTTGCTGTTCGCCCTCACGGTGGTGCTGTGGCCGCGGTTGGGGCGGCGCGGAGTCCGATGGGTGTCGGCGCGCGTCGGACTGCTCGCGCTCGTGCAGTTGCTGGTGCTCGCCTCGGTCGGGGCCGCCGCCAACCGCACCTTCCTGCTCTACGACTCCTGGTCAGATCTCGCCGGTACGAAGCGCCACGCCCCCGCCGCCCCGGGCGGCGCCGCCGTGGAGGTCCGCGGCCGCCAGGCCCCGGAGGTTCCCGGCGGCCGGAACCCGGAGGTGGGCGGGGTCATCGAGAAGGTGACGATCCACGGGGAGCGCTCCGGGTCCGCCGCCGAGGCGTACGTGTACCTGCCGCCGGAGTACTTCGACAAGAGCGACGAGCAGCGCAGGTTCCCGGCGGCCGTGGTCCTCACCGGCTACCCGGGAATGGCGGAGAACCTGATCAAGAAGCTGCACTACCCGAGGCTGGCGTGGACCCTGGCGAAGCAGAAGCGCATGCAGCCGATGATCCTGGTGATGATGCGGCCCACCATCGCCGCACCCAACACCCAGTGCGTCGACGTCCCCGGAGGCCCGCAGAGCGAGGCATTCTTCGGTGCGGACGTCGTCAAGGCGGTGTCCGGCACGTACCGCGTGGGCACCTCGGCGAAGAGCTGGGGCATCATCGGCGATTCCACCGGGGGCTACTGCGCCCTGAAGATGGCGGTGCAGCATCCGGAGGCGTACGCGGTCGGCGTGGGCCTGTCGGCCGAGTACAAGCCCGAGATCGACAAGGACTCCGGTGATCTGTTCCAGGGGAACAAGGACGAGGAGAAACGATCCGACCTGCTGTGGCACCTGGACCACCGGCCGCAGGGGAACTCCTCGTTCCTGGTGACCTCCTCGCTGCGGGGCGAGCCGAACTACCAGGCGACCCAGGAGTTCATCCGCAAGGTGAAGGCGCCCTCCCACGTCTCGTCGATCATCCTCGACAGCGGGGGCCACAGCTTCAACACCTGGCTCCGGGAGATCCCGCCGGCCCTCGTCTGGACGGGCGCGCGGCTCGGCGCCGAGTGAGCGGGTGAGCCGCGTCTCACCTGACCCCTGCCGCTTGTCTATGCAACGAGTTGCATAGAAAGATCGGGGCATGGCGCTCGACCACGCGATCCTCGTCTCCCTGCTGGAGAAGCCGGGCTCCGGCTATGAGCTGGCCCGCCGGTTCGACCGGTCCATCGGCTACTTCTGGACCGCCACCCACCAGCAGATCTACCGCGTCCTCAAGCGCATGGAGGGCGACGGCCTGCTCGCCGTCCGCCAGGTACCGCAGCAGGGCCGACCGGACAAGAACGAGTACTCCGTCGCCGGCCCCGGCCGTACCGCCCTCGCCCGGTGGCTGCACGAGCCGATCGAACCGGAGAGCCTCCGCCACGACCTCGCCGTCAAGATCCGCGGCGCGGCCTTCGACGACCCGGCCGCACTGATCCACGAGGTCGAGCGCCACCACCGGGCACACAGCGACCGCCTGTCCCGCTATCTCGCCGGTGAACTGCGCGACTTCACCGGGCCCGAGGCCCCCGCGCCGCTCGACGCGGGACAGGAGCTCCAGCACGTCGTCCTGCGCGGCGGCATCGCGTACGAGCGGATGACGATCGCCTGGCTCGACGACGTCCTCGCCACGCTCCACCGGCTCGGCGGCTCACCCCCCACCGGCACCCCCTGAACGACAACGCACCGCAACGCACCGCAACGCAACGCGCCGCGGCCGCCGCACCGTCCTCCGCGCGTCCGACCCCCAACCCCTCGGAAGGTGAACCTCCATGGCAGACGCCCTGCTCTTCAACCCGCACACCTACGACCCGGCGCACTTCGACCCCGAGACCCGCAGGCTGCTGCGCGCCACCGTCGACTGGTTCGAGAGCCGCGGCAAGCGCCGGCTGATCGAGGACTACCGCTCCCGCGCCTGGCTGGCGGACTTCCTCGCGTTCTCCGCGAAGGAAGGGCTCTTCGCGACCTTCCTGACCCCGGCCGCGGCCGCCGGTGAGGGGGAGTCCGACAAGCGCTGGGACACCGCCCGCATCGCGGCCCTGAACGAGATCTTCGGCTTCTACGGCCTCGACTACTGGTACGCCTGGCAGGTCACCATCCTCGGCCTCGGTCCGGTCTGGCAGAGCGACAACGCCGACGCCCGCGCCCGCGCCGCGGAACTCCTCTCCGAGGGCGAGGTGTTCGCCTTCGGCCTGTCCGAGAAGACCCACGGCGCGGACATCTACTCCACCGACATGCTGCTGGCGCCCGACGGCGACGGAGGCTTCCGCGCGAGCGGCTCCAAGTACTACATCGGCAACGGCAACGCCGCCGGTCTCGTGTCCGTCTTCGGCCGCCGCACCGACATCGAGGGCCCCGACGGCTACGTCTTCTTCGCCGCCGACAGCCGCCACCCGGCGTACAACCTGGTGAAGAACGTCGTCGACTCCTCCAAGTACGTCAGCGAGTTCCGCCTCGACGACTACCCGGTCGGCGCCGAGGACGTCCTGCACACCGGCAAGGCCGCCTTCGACGCCGCCCTCAACACCGTCAACGTGGGCAAGTTCAACCTCTGCACCGCCTCGATCGGCATCTGCGAGCACGCGATGTACGAGGCCGTCACCCACGCGCACAACCGCGTCCTCTACGGCCGCCCCGTCACCGCCTTCCCGCACGTGCGCCGCGAGCTGGCCGACGCGTACGTCCGCCTGGTCGGGATGAAGCTGTTCAGCGACCGTGCCGTCGACTACTTCCGCTCCGCCGGACCCGACGACCGCCGGTACCTGCTGTTCAACCCGATGACGAAGATGAAGGTGACCACGGAGGGCGAGAAGGTCATAGACCTGATGTGGGACGTCATCGCCGCCAAGGGCTTCGAGAAGGACAACTACTTCGCGCAGGCGGCCATCGAGATCCGCGGGCTCCCCAAGCTGGAGGGCACGGTCCACGTCAACCTCGCCCTGATCCTCAAGTTCATGCGCAACCACCTGCTGAACGCGGCCGAGTACCCGGTGGTGCCGACCCGCCTCGACGCGGCCGACGACGCCTTCCTGTTCCAGCAGGGGCCGGCCCGCGGCCTGGGCTCCGTACGCTTCCACGACTGGCGCCCCGCCTACGACTCCTACGCCGAGCTGCCGAACGTGGCCCGGTTCCGCGAGCAGGCCGACGCCCTCTGCGCGTTCGTGGCCACCGTCGCCCCGGACGAGGAGCAGAGCCGCGACCTCGACTTCCTCCTCTCCGTGGGCCAGCTGTTCGCGCTGGTCGTGCACGGCCAGCTGATCCTGGAGCAGGCCCGCCTGACGGACCTGGACGAGTCCGTGCTCGACGAGCTGTTCTCCGTCCTCGTACGCGACTTCTCCGGCCACGCCGTGGAGCTGTACGGCAAGGACTCGGCCACCGCGGCCCAGCAGGAGTGGGCACTCGGCGCGGTCCGCCGCCCGGTCGTCGACGAAGCCCGCTCGGCGCGCGTCTGGGCCCGGGTCGAGGCGCTGTCCGGCGCGTACGAGATGGCCCAGTAGCCACCGGCCCCCGGGGGACCGGCCCGGCCCCACCCACGGGCCGGGCCGGTCCCGGAAGCGGGCTCGCCGCGATGGCTGAGGCGCCGGGCGCGAACCTCCGGCCCGAGGACCTGCGGCACACCCCTCTGAGGGCCGAACGCGCTTCCGGGGAAGGCATCTGGACAGGCGGCTACAGCGAAGACCCGCCGTTCTGGCCCACGCGCCCACCGTGCTCACGCCCACCGTGCTCACGCCCGCCGACCGGCGATGATGGGTGCGGGCGCCGCGGTGGCGTCCGACGGGTTCCCGGGGGTGCGCAGTGATCGAGGTCGGGCCGGAGGGCGCGTTCAGTGTGAACGGTGTCGGTATGGAGTGCCGGCCGTTCCCGTTGAGCTTCAGTGCCGGAGAGACCGGGGGCGTGTGGGAGGTGAGTGCCGGCGCGGCCCAGGCGGGCCAGTTGGCCGACCTGCTCGTGGCCGCGGCGAACGACGCGGTCGCGGTGGTGTCGGTGGACACCAACTCCTTCCTGGCCTTCGAGGACGACGAGTGGCGGTCGCTGCGGCCGTCGCTGATCGCGGCCGAGCTCGGCGTGCCGTGCAGGGTCCACCCCCTCGGATCCTGGGCGTCCGGCACGTACGCACTCGCGGAGGAACTCCTGGTGATGGACCGCGACCAGCTGCCGCGCTTCCTCGCCGGCCGCTGGTCGCCGTACGAGCTGACGCTGGTCGACGTACCCGCCGACGTGAGCCCGGAGGAGCTCGACGAGCTCGCGCTGGTGCTCGGTACGACCGGTACCGACGAGCAGGTCCTGGCCGGCCTGCAGGGCTCCCGGGTCTGGTTCTCCGGCCACGACGACTGCTACGTGCTGCTGGAGACCCGGGACCCCGCCCTGCCGGTTGCTCTCCTGGGGCGGCTGCTCGCCCTGCAGGCCGGCTCCGCCCTCGCCGAACTCACCGGGGGATCCCCCTCGCGCGTTCCCGAGCCCGGGCCGTGGCTGCCCGCGCGGCTGATGGCCACCGCACCCCACTGGATCGGAGCCCTGGGCGCGGTCACCGGGGAACGAGTGACGATCGGGCTGGCCGCCCTTCCGGCCCCGTGGCGCCTGAGCGTCCCCTTCCCGCAGCGGGCGGACCTGACGGCGACGCTCGACGTCCGCCACGGCACCTGGCGGATCGCCCCCGCAGGCTGACACGCAGACGCCCGGTCGCCGGTCCCGCCGTCAGGAGAGGGTGTCCGCCAGCAGCTCGGCGGTCCTGGAGATCAGGGTGTTGTCGCGCGGCGCTGTCGCCTCAGGCATGGTGCTGAGGATGGCCAGGAGCACGGGCGGGCGTCCCGGGGGCCAGGCGATGCCCACGTTGTTGTTCGTCCCGTACGATCCGGCGCCCGTCTTGTCCGCGACGTCCCAGTCCTCGGGCAGGCCGGCCCGGAGGCGGTCGACGCTCGTGGTGTTGGACAGCAGCCACCGGTTCAGCTGCTCCCGGTGCCCGGGGGCCAGCGCGTCGCCGAGCGCGAGCCGCGCGTACGTCCGCCCGATCGCCCGGGGGCTGGTGGTGTCGGTCACCCGCTGCGGCTCGGCCGAGTTCAGTTCGGGCTCCCAGCGGTCGAGCCGGGTCGTGCGGTCTCCCAGCGATCGGCAGAAGCGGGTGATCGCGGTGGGGCCGCCGAGCTCGCGCAGCAGGAGGTTGCCGGCCGCGTTGTCGCTCTGGGCGATGGCGGCGGAGCACAGTTCCGCGACGGTCAGGCCGGCTGCGATGTTCTCGGGCAGCTTTGTGATCTCGCCGCCGCCCGCGTCCGTGACGTCCTGGAGCGTGTAGTGGATGCGCTTGGCGAGGTGGGAGCCGTCGTGGTCGAGGTCCCGCATCACGGCAGCCGCGGCGACGGTCTTGAACAGCGAGCACATGGGGAACAGCTCGTCGGCCCGGTGGAGCACGGTCCGGCCGGTGGCGGTGTCCCGCGCGTACACGCCCAGCCGCGCTCCGTACTCGCGCTCGAGCGCGCGCAGTTGCGCCACGACACCGTCTCCCGTGCCGTGCGGCGACGACTCGGCACGGGCCGTGCCCACCGGCAGCGCGGCGGCCAGCGCCGCCCCCGCCCCCACGGTCAGCAGTGCGCGACGGGACGGTGATGCGTCCGGGGTCTTCACGTCAGGCTCTCCTCTTCCTGGCCGGTCATGTGCCCCCGAAGACGTCAAACATGATCAATTCGGTTCCGGGCGGAAGGACTCCAGGTGGGTGTACCGGCGAGGTGTACTAGCGGTACACCCCACTGGTGTGTACCGTTAGTACATGACTCCGCTCCCTCGATTCCATCGACTGCCGGCCGAGCGGCAGGAGGCGATCCTGGGCGTCGCCCGCGCGCATTTCGCCGAGCACGGCCCCGAAGCCGCTTCGTACAACAAGATCATTGAGGCGGCCGGCTTCTCGAAGACCGCCGCCTACCAGTACTTCGACGGCCGCGAGGACCTGCTCTCCGCGGTACTCGCCGACGTGCTCGACCGCCTCCTCGGTGTGCTCGGGCCCTGGACCCCGACCCGGGACGAGGCCGAGTTCTGGGCGCGGCTGGAAGCCGGATCGCACGCCCTGGTCGTGCACCTGCGCGCCCACCCGGACGATCTGGCCCTCGCCGACGTCGCCGTCGGGAGGGCCCGGGGCGGCGCCTGGCTCGGCTGGTTCGAGGCCGTGGTCGAGGACGGACAGCGCCTCGGTTTCATCCGGACGGACGTGGACCGGTCCCTGCTGGCCGGTGCGACCGCGGCCGTCATGCGCGCGGCCGACGAATGGGCGCTGAGCGCGCTCCGCGCGGCGCAGCAGGAGGCGCCGGGAGGAACGGCGGCGCCGCCCGGGAGCGCGCAGGTGTGGAGCCTGCTGCGCGGCCTGTGGAGCGCCGGAGCGGACGGAGGGGCCGGGCGTGCGCACTGACCTGGAGATCCACTGGGAGATACCGCCGACGTCCCCGGGGCCGCTGGGGCGGCTGGAGCGGTTCATGGGGCCGGGCAAGTCCCGTTCCGAGTCGGCGGTGGAACTCGTCGGCGCGGGCGGCTGCGCCGTGCTCCTCGCGGCCGGGGTGTGGTCGTCGGGCATCCATCGCGACTGGTCCGGGCTGCAGTTGGCGGTGGTGGTGCTGATCGGCCTCGATCTGCTCGGGGGAATCCTCACCAACGCGACGAACTCCGCCAAGCGCTGGTACCACCGCCAGGACCGCGGGGCCCGGCGCGCCCGCCTGCTCTTCGTCGGCGCGCACGTGCTGCACCTCGCCGCGATGGGCCTGGTGGTGCTCGGCGGCGACCGCGGCTGGACCCTGGGGAACACCGCCGTGCTGCTCTGCGCCGCCGCGGCCGTGGAGTTCACGCCCCTCCACCTCAAGAGGCCGGCGGCCATGGCCCTCTACTCCGCCGCCGTCGTGGTCAACCTGTTCTGGCTGCCCGTGCCCTCCGCGCTCGCCTGGTTCGCACCCCTGTTCTTCCTGAAGCTCCTGGTGTGCCACCTCGTACCGGAGGCGCCCATGGAACGGCGGCGCGATGTCTGAGCCCGGAGCCGGACCTCTGGACCGCGACGACTCCCCGTCGCCGGCGCGGTGCGTGCCCGTGCTCGCCGCCGCCTTCGTCCGCGAACCGGCCATGACCTGGATCTCGGGCGGTTCGGACCGCGTACGGCGGGCCTGGTTCACCGCCATCCTGCGCACGCACGCCACACTCCACGGCAGCCGCCGCCACCTGCTCACCGACGGGCACGGGCGGGCCGTCGCCGCCGCCCTCCTGACCCCGCCGGCCGCCGTACCCGCGGGCCCGGCCCGGGCGGCCTGGGCGGTGCGCACCCTGGTGGGCTGCGGCCCGCGTGCCCTGGTGCGGACGCTGCGCTATCTGCACCGCACCGAGGCCGAAGCCCCGCCCGGAGCCTGGACCCTGGAGTTCATCGGCGTGGAGCCCGAGTCGGCGGGACGGGGAGCCGGAGGGCAGCTCCTGGGCCACGTGCTCGCCGAGACCCCCGCGCCCGGCGGCATCTTCCTCACCACCGCCGACGAGTCGAACGTCCGGCTCTACCACCGCTTCGGCTTCACCACCCTGCGGCGGCTGACGGTCGGCCCATTGGAGGTGACGGCGATGTGGCGGCCTGACCCCGCCCGCACCAGGGCGGCGATCGAGGACATCCGCGCCGGCCGCCCCCACACCGAACTCGGCCGGACCTGACCCGGAGGGAGCGGCCGCTTCCCAGGCCGCTTCCTCAGTGGGTCAGCCGGTGATCGAGAAGAAGATCGAGCCGTCCTCGGCCCACCACCAGGCGCCCTCGCCCTCGTTCCACTCCGAGGCCCAGCCGTCGAGGGCCTCGATGAGCTCCCCGAGGTCGTACCGGAGATCGGCGTCGACGCGGTCCAGCACCGCGCGGTAGGACTCCACCGCGGGGCCGGCCTTCGCGAGGGGCCAGCAGCCGATCCCCGGTGAGCCCTCCAGGGGATGGGGTATGTGGAACCCGATCTCCGAGGGCGGGCCGCTGAAGACGTACCGGTAGGGCAGCAGGTCGGCCGGGACGCCAGCCGAGCTGAGGGCGTCGTCCAGGGCGGAGAAGTAGGTGACGGGGCTCCGGTAGCTCGCCAGGGTCGAGCTGTCGCTCGCGTTGTGGTCGATGATGATCTGGAGAGCCGCGTAGTAGGCGCAGCCCGCGTAATCGGCGGAGGAGTCGGCCCGGCCGGAGACCAGTTCCTCCAGGGCGTCCGGGATCGACAGCCCCCAGTCCACGCCCTGCTGGTCGAGGCTGTCCTGACGTGCCTTCGCCCTGACGCGCATGTTGTCCAGGCGTCGTGATTCGTCGGCGCTCAGGTCCAGGGCGGGCACGAAGCGCACGATCTCGCCCCGGTTCGCCATGCTGTAGTTCACTACCTTGCTCATGGGCCCATGCTGCCAAGGGGCACTGACAGCCCGGTGTCCGGGACCGGTTCGCAGGCGCGGAGCCGCTCAGGCCGTCGCTTTCGGATCAGGCCCAGTGCTGTGACCGGGAAGGTTCACGGGGTCGTCGACGCTGGTCGGACCCGGGCCAGTGGCCTGGCCGGATGCCCGATGACGTCCTCGCCCTGTGGCCCCTCGCGCCCGCCTCCGAGACCGACCGGCTCGCCGGGCTCACCCAGGACGACGGCCTGACCGGCATCTGGGGCACCAAGGTCTGCGGCCCCCGCCCGCTCGTCGAGGCACTGCTCGCAGACACCGAACTCGAAGCCGTCCGCCTGCCTTGGATCAGCTGGGTGTGTTGTCCCGGGACGGTGCTGCCGCCGGCCGGCGCAGCTTCGGCACTGCTCCGGTGACAGGGCATTAGCAGAGGGGAGCGGCTTTGAGTGCCGCCCGCCGCGCCGCTTTCAGGCCGTGTTCGTGAGCAAGGCCGAATATCATCCACAACCCCGGCAAACCACCTGCAGGACGAGATCACTGCATTGAGGTAATGCCAACGGTTTTCAGGCTCAAGTGGGCGTACCGGCCGTTACTGTTCCCCCGGATCTGGACGGATTCCCGGAGATTCGCCCCCCTTTTTTCCTCGTTCCTTGGTGACGCGCGCGTCCGCCGGTTCACCACCCTTGCGAAGGAGAGCTCGCCCGATGACCGTTGACACCAGCCCGGAAGCCCAGCTGGAGCCGCCGCGGCAGTCCAGCCTGAGCACGGCGGCTGCCCGCAACCTCGCCAGCACGACCAAGTCCGCCCCGCAGATGCAGGAGATCACCTCCCGCTGGCTGCTGCGGATGCTCCCCTGGGTGGAGACCAAGGGTGGCACCTACCGGGTCAACCGCCGGCTGACGTACACCGTGGGCGACGGGACCATCGAGTTCGTCCAGGACGGCGCGGACGTCCGGGTGATCCCGCGCGAGCTCGGCGAACTGGCCCTGCTGCGCGGCTTCGACGACGACGAGGTGCTGACCGCGCTCGCGAGCCGCTGCGTCCTC
>NZ_JBSGXU010000138.1:0-21935 GCF_053610205.1 Streptomyces sp. NPDC054932
TTTAAACCCTCACGACGCCAACCGCGAGCCTGTGCGGTCTGGTGGGCTCGTTGTTGTGTAAATGCCCCGGGGGCGGTACCCCGGCCGGGGTACCGCCCTTCTTCATGTCCGGGGTCCGGTCTCCGGTGGCGGCTCAGCTCAGGCCGCGCAGGACCAGGCCGGTGGCCGGCTTCGGTCCGAAGGACGTGGACTTGCGGGGCATCGTGACGCCCTGGCGGGCCAGGTCCCGTACGACCTCCTCGCGTACCGGGTGCAGCAGGACCGCGGTACCGCCGTGCCGTTCGGCCATGGCGACGGTGGACGCGGCGTCGTGGATGTACGTGATCTCCTCGGGGGCGTCCGGGATGTGCCAGAGGGCGTCGAGCAGGGTCGCGTGCAGGACGGTGGCGTCCAGCCGGCGCCAGGCCTCGGGGCGGTCGTGGCGGACGGTGCTGTCGAGGAGGGTCAGGTCCGGGTCGGTGACCAGGCGGAACGAGCCGTCGCCGGCGATGAGGAAGGCGTTGCCGCGTTCCGAGGCGTCCGCGAGGGCGTCCAGGGCCAGCGGGAGCGGTCCGTCGACCGGGTGGACGCGGAAGTGCCCCTCGAGGGCGGCGAGGGCGTCCGCGACCGGGAGGCGGCGCAGCATCCGGTGGATGGCGCGGACCTGGAGCGGGTAGCGGGCGGTGTCCACGAGGAGGACCAGGCCGAAGTCCCAGGGGGTGGGGGAGCCGTGCTCCTCCTGGAGGCGCAGGTACGTCGCCCAGCGGTGGTGGCCGTCGGCGATGAGGGCCTGCCGGTGGCTGAGATCCGCCGTTACGGTGTCGATTTCGGCGGGATCGGTGATGGCCCAGAGGCGGTGCTGGAAGCCGTCCTCGGTGGTCGTCGACAGGAGGGGGGCGCGCTGGGCGGTCCGTTCGACGATCGCGGCCGCTCCCGTGCCGGGGTCGTCGCCCCGGTAGGTGAGGAGCAGGGGTTCGAGGTTGGCGGAGGTGGCCCGCATCAGCCCGGCCCGGTCGGTGACCACGTCCGGCATGACGTCCTCGTGGGGGAGGACGATGCCTGCGTCGGCGGCGGACAGGGCGAGGGCGCCGATGACGCCGCGCTGGAGCAGCCCGGCCTTCCGCTGCTCGTACACGTAGAGCGCGGGCTCGGGGTCGGCGCTGAGGACGCCCTCGGCGAGCCAGTCGTGCAGGGTGCGCGCTGCCTGTTCGTTGCGTGCGGCCGGGGTGCCGGCCTGCGGGAGGATCAGGCGGACGATGTTGTGCGGGTCGGCGGATTCGAGGTGGTCGACTCCGTCGGGGCGCACGACCACGTCGTACGGCGGCGAGGTGACGGCGGCGAGGCTGCCGACACGCTCGGGGACGTAGCGCAGGCCATGGAACGGGATCAGGCGCAGCCCATGCTCCGCGGTGTCAGATGTGATCATTGGTGCATGGTAAGACGCGTCTCGCCATGCGGGACGATCGGGGCAGTACGGAAATCGGACAAGATCGAATTGTGTGAGGAGCCGACAGGATGACCCGGCAGAGCAGGACCAGTCCCGCGGCGAGTGAGCAGAGTCTGCACCAGGCGTACGACACCGCTCTGTTGGACCTGGACGGCGTGGTGTACGCGGGAGGCGAGGCCATCGTGCACGCCGTGGACTCCCTCGCCGCGGCCCGGGCCGACGGGATGCACCTCGCGTACGTGACGAACAACGCGCTGCGGACGCCGGACGCGGTCGCGGAGCACCTGGGCGAGCTGGGCATCCCGACGGAGGCGGCCGAGGTGATCACCTCGGCGCAGGCCGTGGCCCGGCTGATCGCGGAGCAGGTCGAGCCGGGGTCGAAGGTGCTGGTGATCGGCGGGGAGGGGCTGCGGGTCGCGCTGCGCGAGCGGGGTCTGGTGCCGGTGGATTCGGCCGAGGAGGAGGGCCTCGCGGCGGTCGTCCAGGGGTACGGGGGTCCCGACCTGCCGTGGGGGCGGTTCGCGGAGGCCTCGTACGCGATCAACCGCGGGGTGCCGTGGTTCGCGTCGAACACCGACCTGACGATTCCGGGGGCGCGGGGGATCGCGCCGGGCAACGGGGCCGCGGTGGAGGTCGTACGGATCGCCACGGGCGCGGAGCCGCAGGTGGCGGGCAAGCCGCTGCCCCCGATGCACCGGGAGACGGTGCTGCGGACCGGGGCCGAGCGGCCGCTGGTGGTCGGGGACCGGCTGGACACCGACATCGAGGGCGCCTTCAACGGGGAGGTGGACTCGCTGCTGGTGCTGACCGGGGTGACGGACGCGGAGCAGCTGCTGCGGGCCGGGCCGAGGCACCGGCCGACCTACGTGGACCGGGACCTGCGGGGGCTGCTGACCGGTCAGCCGGAGGTGGAGCCGGTCGCGGAGGGCTTCCGCTGCGGCGGCTGGACGGCGGTCGCGACGAACGGCGGTGTGCTGGAACTGCGCGGCGCGGACGGGGCGGACGCGACGGACGGGGATCCGCTCGACGGGCTGCGGGCGCTGTGCGCGGCGGCCTGGACGGTGGCCGGGGACGGAGTCTGCACGCTGGATGCGGCGAAGGCGCTGGCCAGGCTGGGTCTTTAGCGGATCTCATAAGGGCCGTACGGGTGACCCGACTGTGCGGAGGGTAGGTTAGCCTAACCTGCGTGTTGGTCGAGAGTCCTCCTGAACCCGAACGGAACGCGGAGCCCGAACAGGGCGCCGTGGCCGCCGTAGCCCGCCCGCGCCATGCCGTGCGCGCCGCCGGTCTGCTCGCCGCGCTCGCGGTGCTGGCGCTGATCGCCGTCGTGAGCATCGCCGTGGGCGCCAAGCCGATGTCCCTGGACGAGGTCTGGCACGGCCTGTTCGCCTACGCGGGGACGCCCTCCGACGTGGTCGTGCGGGACCTGCGGGTCCCGCGCACCCTCCTCGGTCTGCTGGTCGGGCTGGGGCTCGGCCTGTCCGGTGCGGTGATGCAGGCGCTGACCCGCAACCCGCTGGCCGAGCCCGGCATCCTCGGCGTCAACGCGGGCGCCGCGGCCGCGGTGGTCTCCGCGATCAGCTTCTTCGGCGCGACCTCGCTGAGCGAGTTCGTGTGGTGGGCCTTCCTCGGCGCCGCCGTGGTCTCGGTCGTCGTGTACGTGCTCGGCGGCAGCCGCAGCGCGACGCCGGTGCGCCTCGCGCTCGCCGGTACGGCGGCCAGCGCGGCCCTGATCGGCTACATCAACGCCGTGCAGCTGATGGACAGCAAGGCGCTGGACAAGCTGCGCTTCTGGACGGTGGGTTCGCTGGCCTCGGCCAACATGGACACCGTCCGGCAGGTGGCCCCCTTCCTGCTCGTCGGTGCGGTGCTGGCGCTGGCGCTGGGCCGTCCGCTCAACGCGATGGCCATGGGCGACGACACGGCGCGGGCGCTCGGCGCCCACCTGATGCGGACCCGGATCGGCGCCATGATCGCCATCACCCTGCTGTGCGGCGCGGCGACCGCCGCGTGCGGGCCGATCGTGTTCATCGGACTGATGATCCCGCACCTCGTGCGGGCGTTCACCGGTCCCGACATGCGCTGGGTGCTCGCGTACTCGGCCGTCCTGTCGCCGGTGCTGCTGCTCGGCGCCGACGTCATCGGCCGTGTCGTCACCCGGCCCGCCGAACTGCAGGTCGGCGTCGTGACCGCGCTCATCGGCGGCCCGGTCTTCATCTACCTGGTTCGGCGCAAGAGGATGGCCCAGCTGTGACCGCGACCGTGACTGCCGCCGACACCCCGCGCAAGGGCCGGTCCGGACCCCGTCCGCTGCGCCTGCCCGGCGGGTTCTCGCTGCGCGTCGAGCGGCGCGCCCTGGCGGTCGGGATCCTGCTGACCGCGGTGGCGCTCGCGCTGGCCGTGCTGCTCATCGGCACGGGCGACTTCCGGGTCGCGCCGTGGGACGTCGTGCAGACCCTGCTGGGCAACGGCACCCCCGCCAACGACTTCATCGTCAACGAGCTGCGGCTGCCGCGGGTCCTGGTCGCGCTGCTCGTCGGCGCGGCGCTCGGGATGTCCGGAGCCGTCTTCCAGTCGGTCTCCCGCAACCCGCTCGGCTCCCCCGACATGCTGGGCTTCGGGTACGGCTCGGTGGTCGGGGCGCTCGTCGTCATCATCCTGTTCAAGGGGGACGCCAACGAGGTGGCCGTCGGCGCGCTCGTCGGCGGGCTGCTGGCCGGAGTCGTCGTCTACCTGCTGGCGTACAAGCAGGGCATCCACGGGTACCGGCTGGTGCTCGTCGGCATCGGCGCCTCCGCGGTGCTCATCGCCGTGATCCAGTACCTGATCACCAAGGCCCAGATGATCGAGGCCACCCGTGCCACGGTCTGGCTGACGGGCTCGCTGGCCGGCCGGGACTGGGCGCAGGTGTGGCCGCTGCTCGCGGTGTGCGCGGTGCTCTTCCCGCTCGTCCTCGGGCAGGGCCGGGCCCTGCGGATGATGGAGATGGGCGACGACGCGGCGTACGCCCTCGGGGTGCGGGTGGAGCGGACGCGGATGCTGCTGATGCTCGCGGCGATCCTGCTCACCACCGCGGCGAGCGCCGCGGCCGGCCCCATCAGCTTCGTCGCGCTGGCCGCGCCGCAGCTGGCCCGGCGGCTGACCCGGTCGCCCGGCGGGAACCTGCTGGGCGCCGCCCTGATGGGCGCGGTGCTGCTGATGGCTTCCGACTGGGCCTCGCAGCGGGCCTTCGGCGCCGACCAACTGCCGGTGGGCGTGGTGACCGGCCTCGTCGGCGGTGTCTACCTGCTCTGGCTGCTCGTCACCGAGCGCAGGGCGGGACGTATATGACTGCGACGTATCGCGACATGAGGAGTACGCAAGTGCAGCGGCTGACCGCGGAGAACGTGACCCTCGGCTACGACCAGCGGGTCATCGCCGAGAACCTGTCGGTGGAGATCCCCGACAACTCCTTCACGGTGATCGTCGGCCCCAACGCCTGCGGCAAGTCCACGCTGCTGCGGGCCCTGTCGCGGATGCTGAAGCCCTCCGCCGGGCGGGTGCTGCTGGACGGGCAGGCCATCGGGTCGCTGCCCGCGAAGAAGGTCGCCAAGACCCTGGGCCTGCTCCCGCAGTCCTCGGTCGCGCCGGACGGCATCACGGTGGCCGACCTGGTCGCGCGCGGCCGGTACCCGCACCAGGGGCTGCTGCGGCAGTGGTCGGCCGAGGACGAGCGGATCGTGAGCGAGTCGATGGCCTCGACCGGGGTCGCCGAGCTGGCCGACCGGGCCGTGGACGAGCTGTCGGGCGGACAGCGGCAGCGGGTGTGGATCGCCATGGCGCTGGCCCAGCAGACCCCGCTGCTGCTGCTCGACGAGCCGACGACGTACCTGGACATCCAGCACCAGATCGACGTGCTGGACCTGTGCGCGGAGCTGCACGAGGAGCAGGGCCGCACGCTCGTCGCCGTGCTGCACGACCTCAACCACGCGGCCCGCTACGCCACGCACCTGATCGCGATGCGGGGCGGGACGGTCGTGGCCGAGGGACCGCCGCAGGAGGTGGTCACCGCGGAGCTCGTGGAGAAGGTCTTCGGGCTGCGCTGCCAGGTGATCCCGGATCCGGAGACGGGGACCCCGCTGGTGGTCCCGGCGGCCCGCAAGGCCCGTGTGGTGGCCCGGGTCGCCGAGTAGCCCTCCGGTCGGGATCTGCCGGGTGCCGGGTGCGGTGCGGGGGCGTTGCCCCGGGCACCGCACCTCGAACGGCGACGGGGCCGGCAGAGCTCCGCTAGAGCATGCTCTTGAGCCGCAGCAGGTCGCGGAAGCCGGCTTCGAGGCGGACCCGGCCGGAGGCCCAGGCCTTGGCGAACTTCAGCTCGCCCGCGACCAGGGCCACGAGGTCGTCGCCGGTCATCGCGAGCCGGATCTCGGCCTTGTCGGCCGGCGGGCCCGGGGTGAGCGCGTCCACCCGGATGCGGCCGCCCGCCAGGCGGCCCGTGAACGTCTGGTCCAGGTCCGTGATGTGGCAGCTCAGGGAGCGGTCGAACGCGGCCGCACCGCGTACGCCGTCATCGGCCCGGGCGAGGTTGTCGGAGAGTCTGTCGAGTGCTTCGCGGCACTCCTGGATCGTAGCCATCGTGATCACGACCGTACCGCAGAGCCGTGCGTGGTCGCCGGGCGCTTCGGGGTAGCGTCGGGGCATGACCGACGAAGCTGCCGAGACCCGGGCCGAAGAGCCCGCCGAGCCCGCCTGGCCGGCCGAGCCCACCGAGCCCGCCGGGCCCGTGGCACTGGGCATCGTACGCACGCCCACCGGCCATGCCGGCGTGGACGCCCACCTGGCGCGGCTGGCGGACGCGGACCACCTCGCGGCGGACGGGCACGTCGAGGTGTACGAGGATGTCCACAGGGGGCTGCGCGAGGCGCTGACCGCGCTGGACGCACCGCCCGTCCCTGGTCCGTACGAAAACAGGAGCTGAACCGAACGTGGCAGGAGTGGCACGCCGCCGCCTGGACGCCGAACTGGTACGCCGCAGCATGGCCCGCTCGCGCGAGCACGCCGCGCAGCTGATCGCCGCGGGCCGGGTGACCGTGGGCGGCACCACCGCGACCAAGGCGGCCACCCAGGTCGAGACCAGCGCGGCCCTGGTGGTCCGCCAGGACGACAGCGACCCCGACTACGTCTCCCGGGGCGGCCACAAGCTGGCCGGCGCGCTGGCGGCCTTCCAGCCGCAGGGACTGGCCGTCGAGGGCCGCCGCGCGCTGGACGCCGGCGCTTCCACCGGCGGGTTCACCGACGTGCTGCTGCGCTCGGGCGTGGCCCACGTCATGGCCGTGGACGTCGGTTACGGACAGCTGGCCTGGTCGCTGCAGAGCGACGACCGGGTCACCGTCAAGGACCGCACGAACGTGCGCGAGCTGACGGTGGAGCAGCTCGACGGCGTTCCGGTCGACCTGGTCGTCGGAGACCTGTCGTTCATTTCCATCGGTCTGGTGCTGCCGGCGCTGGTGCGCTGCTGCGCGCCGGACGCGGACCTGGTGCTGATGGTCAAGCCGCAGTTCGAGGTCGGCAAGGACCGGCTGGGGAGCGGCGGCGTGGTGCGCAGCCCGGAGCTGCGGGCGCAGGCCGTGCGCGAGGTCGCGGCGCACGCGGCGAAGCTGGGGCTGGGCGTGCTCGGTGTGACGGCGAGTCCGTTGCCGGGGCCGTCGGGGAACGTCGAGTACTTTCTGTGGCTGCGGGCGGGGGCACCGGCACTCGACCCGGCGGATGTTGACCGTGCAGTGGCGGAGGGGCCTCAGTGACAGATTCATCGGGTTCGGCGGGTTCTGGTTCTGGTTCTGGTTCGGAGGCCTCCGGGGTTTTGCAGGCTCCGGGGGTTTCGGGGGATTCGCGGGTGTCCGGGGAAGGCCGGACGGTCTTCCTGCTCGCGCACACCGGGCGGCCGGCGGCCATCCGCAGTGCCGAGCTGGTCGTGCAGGGGCTGCTGAGGTGCGGGCTGGGCGTGCGCGTCATGGAGCACGAGGCGGTGGACCTGCCGCTGCCGCCCGAGGTGGAGCTGGTCACCGAGTCCACCCCGGGCGTGCTCGACGGGTGTGAGCTGCTGATCGTCCTGGGCGGCGACGGGACCCTGCTGCGGGGCGCGGAGTTCGCGCGCGCCTCGGGGGTGCCGATGCTGGGCGTCAACCTGGGCCGGGTGGGGTTCCTCGCCGAGGCCGAGCGCGACGACCTGGACAAGGTCGTGGACCGGGTGGTGACGCGCTCGTACGAGGTCGAGGAGCGGATGACGCTCGACGTGATCGTGCGCACGAACGGCGATGTGGTCCACCGGGACTGGGCGCTGAACGAGGCCGCGGTCCAGAAGGTGTCCCCGGAGCGGATGCTGGAGGTGGTCCTGGAGATCGACGGGCGCCCGGTGACCGGTTTCGGCTGCGACGGGATCGTCTGCGCGACTCCGACGGGCTCCACGGCCTACGCCTTCTCCGCGGGCGGGCCGGTGGTCTGGCCGGAGGTGGAGGCGCTGCTGATGGTGCCGATCAGCGCGCACGCGCTGTTCGCGAAGCCGCTGGTGACCTCGCCGACCTCGGTGCTGGCGGTGGAGGTGCAGAACGGCACTCCGCACGGCGTGCTGTGGTGCGACGGCCGGCGCACGCTGGAGCTGCCCGCCGGGGCGCGGGTCGAGGTGCGGCGCGGCGCGGTGCCCGTGCGGCTCGCCCGGCTGCACCACGCGTCCTTCACGGACCGGCTCGTCGCCAAGTTCGCGTTGCCGGTGTCGGGTTGGCGTGGGGCGCCCGGCTGAGGACGCGGCGGCCCGGCCGGATCAGAGGCCGCAGGGATCCTGCGGCCCTTCGAAACGGCCCCGCGCGAACACGCCGTGCGGGTCGAGGGCGTCGCGCAGCCGCCGGTGCAGCACGGTGTGCCGGGCGGGCAGGGGGTGGTCGACGTCCGGCCGGTACGGGAGCCAGCCGTGCGCGGCGAAGGCCGCGTGCAGCCGGTCCAGGGCGTGGTGGGCCCGCCGGGCCGCGTCCGGGTCGCCGGGGGCGAAGCCGAGGGTCACCACGTGGTCGACGGTGTCGGCGTCCAGCACGTTCATGGTGATGCCGGGGGCGGTGGCGTCCGCCGTCGCGTCCCGCACCAGCCGGGCCGCCTCGGCCACCGCCGTACCGCGGAAGGGCACCAGGGGCAGGAACATCAGCAGGCCCCGCTCCCGGTCCAGGCAGCGGGCGCAGCAGCCGCCGGTCTTGCGGCGGAACAGGGTGTCGGCCGGGTCGGGGTGGCCGGCGTAGGCGGCGTGCACGGCCGCGTCGGCGGCCTCCGGGGAGGCCTGCTCGAAGGGGGACCCCGGGGCGCGCACCCGGTCGGCGACGATCCGGGTCAGGGCGTCGGTGACGTCGGCGTCGCCGGTGAGGGCGAGGTGTGCCAGGCAGCGGTCCCGGACGCCGTAGGTGCGGGCCGCGACCGGGTCGTAGATCTTCGTGGTGGCCGGGAGGAGGTGCCCGGCCGTCCACTCCCGCAGGAGGTCGACGGCGGCGGCCAGCCGGTCCGGCGGGAAGGCCAGCGGCAGGACGGCCACCGTCCGGGGGCGGGGTCGCAGGCGGATCACGGCGGCGGTCACGGCGGCCCAGGACGCCTGCGTGAACAGGTGGTTGAGGGAGGGGCCGGAGCCGTGCGGCTGCACGACGGCGGGCCCGCCGGGCGGCGGCCACCAGCCGGTCCGTACGCGCTGCCCGTCGGCGAGGACGAGTTCCAGACCGGCGAGGTCCTCGGCGCGCGTCCGGTGGAGTCCGACGCCCCGTTCGAGGATGTTGCCGATGATGCTGGTGTGGCGGGAGGCGCCCGTGAGGTTGAGTACGCGGTCGGTTCGGGCCAGTCGCCGCGCCAGCCGGTCCTGGGTGACGCCCGGTTCGACGACCGCGTAGCCGCGCAGGGTGTCGACCTCGCGGATGCGGTCGAGGCCGGAGAGGTCCAGGACGGCGGCGCCGTCCCGGACCGGGAGGGCCGAGCCCAGACCCCAGTTGCGGCCGGTGCTGACCGGGTGCAGGGGGACCGGGGCCGGTCCGCCGCCGTCGGAGGAGGTCTCGGCGGCCCGGGCGGCCGCCGCCCGCACGAGGTCCACCACCTCCTCGACGGTGCGGGGACGCAGCAGCCCGGCCAGCCGGCGGGGGCGGAACCGGCCCGTCTCCGGCGGTGAAGCGGAAGCGGCCGGGGCGTCCGTGCGCGGGGTGGTCATCCTGGTGCCTCCTGGGCGGCGGGGCCGATGGGGTCGACAGGGCTGTGGGACCGGTGGTCGAGGCCGGTGGTGGGGCTGGCGCGGCTGGGCGCGGCCGACGCGCAGCGGATCGGCGCCGAACTGGGCCTGCACCCCCGCCCCGTCCGGATGCTCCTCGCCTGCTGCACGGCGCTGGGCCTGCTCGACCGCGGGGACGACGGCCGCTACGGCAACGCGCCGACGGCGCAGGAGTTCCTCGTCGAGGGGCGCCCGCACTACTTCGGCGGGTTCGTGCGCTACTCGGACCGCTACGGCTACCCCGCCTGGCACCGGCTGGGTGAGGCCCTGCGCGTCAACCGCCCCACCACCTGGGACCCGGACGCCCAGGAGTCGGCCTTCGTCACGGCCGATCCCGGCATCCTGGAGGGCTTCTGGGAGGCGATGTTCACCCTCTCGTCCTTCACCGCCGCCGGGCTCGCGGAGGCGTACGACTTCACCGCCCACCGGCGGCTGCTCGACGTCGGCGGAGGTACCGGAGCCTTTCCCGTCGGCCTGTGCCGCCGCCACCCCCATCTGCGCGCCACGGTCCTCGACCTGCCGCGGGTCGCCGCGATGGCCCGGGAGAAGATGGCCGGCCTCGGGCTCTCGGGGGTGATCGAGGCGCGCGACGGGGACTTCCTGCACGACGAGCGGCTGCCCGGGGGTCACGACGTCATCCTGCTCAGCATGATCCTGCACGACTGGGACGAGGAGACCGGGCGGAGGCTGCTGGACAAGTGCTTCGCCGCGCTGCCCCCGGGCGGCGCCGTGATCATCTGCGAGCTGGTCCTCGACGACGACGAGCGCGGGCCCGCCCCGGCGGCCCTGATGGGCCTGAACATGCTGGTCGAGACCCGGTCCGGCCACAACTACACGTACGCCGAGTACCGCGGCTGGCTGGCCGACGCCGGATTCGGGCCGGTCACGGTCCTCCCGCTGGACGCTGCGGGCGCGAATGCCGCACTCGTCGCCCGCAGGCCGGACTGAGTCCGCAACCTCCCCCCGGCGCTATTGCCGTGGCACGGTGGGGAGTTCGGCCGGGAGAGTATAAATAGCACATGCGTTCGGAGAACTCGCGGCGGGTGACGTCACATGGCACCCATGAAACCTCGGTATCGTCGTCCCGTGCTTGAGGAGATGCGGATACGGTCGCTCGGGGTCATCGACGACGCGGTGGTCGAGCTGTCGCCCGGTTTCACCGCGGTGACCGGCGAGACCGGCGCGGGCAAGACGATGGTCGTCACCAGCCTCGGGCTGCTGCTCGGCGGTCGCGCCGACCCGGCCCTGGTACGGATCGGGGCCAAGGCCGCGGTGGTCGAGGGCCGCATCGTCATGCGCCCCGGCGCCCCCGCCGCCGTACGTGCCGAGGAGGCCGGGGCCGAGCTCGACGACGGCGCCCTGCTGATCAGCCGGACCGTCTCCGCCGAGGGCCGCTCGCGCGCCCACGTCGGAGGCCGCTCCGTGCCCGTCGGCCTGCTCGCCGAGCTCGCCGACGACCTGGTCGCCGTACACGGCCAGACCGACCAGCAGGGGCTGCTGCGCCCGGCCCGGCAGCGGCAGGCGCTCGACCGGTACGCCGGCGACGCCGTCGCCGTCCCGCTGGAGAAGTACGGCTCGGCCTACCGCAGGCTCCGCGCGGTCGCCGTCGAGCTGGAGGAGATCACCACCCGGGCCCGGGAGCGGGCCCAGGAGGCGGATCTGCTGCGCTTCGGGCTGGACGAGATCGCCGCCGTGGAACCGGTGGCCGGCGAGGACACCGAGCTCGCGGCGGAGGCGGAACGGCTCGGGCACGCCGAATCGCTGGCCTCGGCGGCGCAGCTCGCGCACGCCGCGCTCGCGGGCAACCCCGAGGACCCGGAGGCCGTCGACGCGAACATGCTCGTCGCGGGCGCCCACCGCGCGCTGGAATCCGTACGGTCGCACGACCCGGCCCTCGGCGCGCTCGCCGAGCGGATCGGGGAGCTGGGCATCCTGCTGTCCGACGTGGCCGGGGAGCTGGCGGGCTACGCCGACGACCTGGACGCCGATCCGCTGCGGCTGGCCGCGGTGGAGGAGCGGCGGGCCGCCCTGACCCAGCTGACCCGCAAGTACGGCTCCGCGGGCACCGTGGACGCCGTACTGGAGTGGGCCGAGCAGGGCGCGGCGCGGCTGCTGGAGCTGGACGGGGACGACGAGCGGATCACCGAGCTGACCGCCGAGCGTGACGGGCTGCGCGACGAACTGTCGGTCCTGGCCCAGGCGCTGACGGACGCCCGGGTGGAGGCCGCGACGCACTTCGCCTCCGCGGTGACGCAGGAGCTGGCCTCGCTCGCGATGCCGCACGCCCGGGTGACCATCGACATCCGGCAGACCGAGGACCCCGAAGGAGTGGACGTGGACGGCCGCCCGGTCGCCTACGGACCTTCGGGCGCCGACGAGGTCGAGCTGCTGCTGGCCCCGCACCCCGGCGCCCAGCCGCGGCCGATCGCCAAGGGCGCCTCGGGCGGTGAACTGTCCCGGGTCATGCTCGCCGTGGAGGTCGTCTTCGCGGGCTCCGACCCGGTGCCCACCTACCTCTTCGACGAGGTCGACGCGGGCGTCGGCGGCAAGGCGGCGGTCGAGGTGGGCCGGCGCCTGGCGAAGCTGGCCAGGACGGCGCAGGTCGTCGTCGTCACGCACCTGCCGCAGGTGGCCGCCTTCGCGGACCGGCAGCTGCTCGTCGAGAAGACCAACGACGGCTCGGTCACCCGCAGCGGGGTCACCGTCCTGGAGGGCGAGCACCGGATCCGCGAGCTGTCGCGGATGCTGGCCGGACACGAGGACTCGGTCTCGGCACGGGCACACGCCGAGGAACTGCTGGCAGCGGCGCGCGCGGACGCCTGAGATGCCCCGGCGAGGGCCTGGAACGCAGGACGTTCCGGGCCCTTCGCCGTGCCCCGGCCGACCCGGAGATAGCCCGTGTGGGTGAGGCTGAGGGGCGTCCTGCGGTATCTCGTACCGGATCCGCACCCGTATGGTCCCGGAACGCGCGTGCGGACTGGCATCCTTGGCGACATCTCTGACTCCCTCACCCTGGAGCTTCGGCCCGTGAGCAGCTCCCCGGTCTCCACCTCCGTCCCGGCCCAGCCCTACGGCCGCCCGCCGCTGCGCACCGTGCAAGTGCTCGGCGACCGTGCGGGCGCGGGCAGCAGCGCGCACGTACGGTCGCTCGCGACCGGGCTCGCCGCGCGCGGCGTACGGGTCACGGTGTGTGCGCCCGTCCAGGCCGAGGGGGAGTACGACTTCACCGGCGCCGGCGCGCAGTTCGCGCCCGACGCGGTGAGCGTGCTGCGGGCCGCGTGCGCCTCGGCCGACCTCGTCCACGCGCACGGCGTGCGCGCCGGGATGCGCGCCGCTCTGGCCATACGCGGACGCCGGGTGCCGCTGGTGGTGAGCTGGCACGGCGAGGGGCCGATGGCGGCCGGTGCGCTCGGGCGGCTGAGGCGGATGCTGGAACGGCACGTCGCGCGGGCCGCGGCGGTGGTGCTCGGCGCCTCCTCGGACCAGGTGGACCTCGCGCGGAGGCGCGGCGCCCGGGACGCGCGGCTGGCCCCGGTCGCAGTGCCGGCCGGTCCGGGGGCGGCGGCCGACCCCGGCAAGGTCCGGGCGGAACTCGGCGCGGTGGAAAGGCCGTTGCTGATCGCCGTCGGCAGCCTCGTGCCGCACCGCGGCTACTCCGTACTCCTCGACGCGGCCCGGGAGTGGCGCGGCCTGGACCCCGTGCCGCTGCTGGTGATCGCGGGCGAGGGGCCGCTACGGGCCGAACTGGCGCGGCGGATCGAGGCGGAGGGGCTCCCGGTACGGCTGCTGGGGCGCCGCCGGGACGCGGCGCAGCTGCTGGCGGCGGCGGACCTGGCGGT
Organism: Streptomyces sp. NPDC054932; assembly: GCF_053610205.1. Lineage (NCBI taxonomy): Bacteria > Bacillati > Actinomycetota > Actinomycetes > Kitasatosporales > Streptomycetaceae > Streptomyces > Streptomyces sp. NPDC054932. The sequence continues at coordinate 13,529 of NZ_JBSGXU010000138.1, forward strand.
GCTGCCGAGCCGGTGGGAGGCGCGGGCCCTGCTGGCGCAGGAGGCGCTGCGGGCGGGCGTACCGCTGGTGGCCACGGCGGTGGGCGGTGTTGCGGAGCTGGTGGGGGACGGTGCGGTACTGGTCCCGCCGGGCAAGGCGGGGCCGCTCGCCTCCGCCGTGACCGGCCTGCTGGCCGACCCGGACCGCCGGGCCGCGCTGGCGCTCGCAGGGCGCGTCCAGGCCGCGACGTGGCCGTCGGAGGACGACACGGTCGCGCAGGTCCTGTCGGTCTACGACGAACTGATGGAACGTACCCGCCGCTAGCCTCCCGGCGGGGCAGCGGTGGTCGGGGCGGCGCGCCGCCGTCCCGGGGGCTCCGCCCCCGCACCCCCGCGCCTCAATCGCCTGCGGGGCTGAAATTCAGCCCCGCAGGGCCACCGCCCACCGGCCCGCACACGGACGGCACCGGGATCCCCGCCCCGGCGTCAGGAAGGAGTGTGGCGGCGGGCGCGCAGGGCCAGGCTCAGGGAGAGGACCGTTTCGGGGTCGTCCAGGTCCGTGCCCAGGAGTTCCGAGATGCGGGCCAGTCGGTTGTAGAGCGTTTGCCGGTTCAGGTGGAGCTCACGGGCCGTCTCCGCCTTGCGGCCCGCGTGGGCCAGGTACGTCTCCAGCGTCGGCAGCAGCGGCGGCCGCGAGGTCGTGTCGTGCGTGCGGAGCGGGCCGATCGCGCGCTCCACGAAGGCCGCCAGGTCGGGGTGTTCGCGCAGCCGCCACAGCAGCAGGTCGATGTCGAGGCGGCGCGCGTCGTACCAGGGGCGGGCCGGCAGGCCGTGGGCCGCCGTGGCGGTCTCCGCGGCGTGCCGCAGGCCCGCCGAGGCGGCCGCCCAGCCACCCGCCACGCCGACGACCACGGCCGGCGGGGCGTCGGCCCGGTCCAGGCCCGCGCGTTCGACGCCCGCCCGCAGCGCGGCCGACACCCGGTCCGCCACCGCCGTGCGCTCCGACTCGGTACGCAGGGAGACCAGCAGCGGGACACGGCCCTCGACCGGGCGGACGCCCAGCAGCACCGGTACCCCGACGGCCGACAGCTCCTCCAGCACGGCACGGGCCAGTACGGCCCAGTTCCCGGACGGGCCGAGGTCCGTGGAGAGCCGCATGACCACCGGCAGCAGCGCACCGCCGCCCGGCTTGAAGCCCAGGACCCGGGCCTGCGCCGGCGCGTCCTCCGCCGAGATGCGGCCCTCCGCCAGGTCCGTCAGGAAGTCGCCGCGGCCGCGCGCCGCCAGCTCCTCCTCCTGCCGCGCCTGCATCAGGACGACGGCCAGGACGCCCGCCGTGCGTTCGGCCGCCATCCGGTGCACCGGGAGCAGCGGGGCCGAGACCCCGACCAGGACGACCCTGGCCCGGACCGAGCCGGTGCCGTGGCCCCCGCCCGGTACGTCGACCACCACCGTGTTCGCGGAGGGTTCGGCCTCGCGCTGGCCCCGCAGGCCCTCCCACACCTGGAGCGGGTCCGCGCCCGCGTCCCCGGCCGTGCTGCCGGCCGCGTACAGCAGCTGCCCGTCGGGCGTCTCCAGGAAGACCGGGTTCCCCGTGAAGTCGGCCAGGATCCGCAGCACCTGGGGGATGCCCCCGCCGCCCAACAGGGCCTCCGTACAGCGGCGGTGGACCTCCTCGGCCCGCTGGAGCAGGGCGTAGTGGTGGTTGACGATCTCGGTGTGGACCTCCTCCGTGACGGCCACGAAGGGGACCTCCCGGTGGAGCTGGACCAGAGGCAGTCCCGCCGAGCGCGCGCTTTCCACGAGCGTCGAGGGCAGCCGGGTGAAGCGCGGTCCCAGCTCGACGACCAGCGCGGCGATGCCCCGGTCCGCGAGGCGGCGTACGAAGGCCCGCTGCTCGGCGGGACGGGTGCCGAGGCCCAGGCCCGTGGTCAGCAGCAGCTCGCCGCCCTTGAGCAGGGAGGCGATGTTCGGAACCTCGCCCGCGTGCACCCAGCGGACGGTCCGGCCCAGGCGGTCGGCGCAGGCCACCACCTCCGGCAGTCCGCTGCGCAGCCCCGGCAGCTCCAATGCCCGCTGGACCGTGATCCCGCCCTGGTTCTCCATATCGCGGGACGCTACCGGCAGACCTGCTCCCATCGTCAGGCGGGCTGGATGTTGTGGTTGAAGCGGAAGATGTTGTCCGGGTCGTACTGCCGCTTCAACGCGCCCAGCCGCTGCATGTTCTCGGCCCCGAGGCCGGAGACCACCCGCTCCTCGCCCTCGTTCCCGGTGAAGTTCAGGTAGACCGCGCCGGTGCTCCACGGCCGGGCGTCGGCGCGCACGTCCTTGACCCACTGCCGGCAGCGCTCGTCGTCGGCTGCGTCCTCCCAGATCCCGAACGGGTGGACCGCCCAGGGCGAGTCGCGGTACGGCACCGGATAGTCGTCCGGCCCGGAGGCGATGGCGCCGCCCTGCGGGAAGACCAGGTGCTGGGTGCCGGTCGGCACCGGCATGGAGTCGGCGCGCGCGCAGAAGGCGTCCACGAACGCGTCCGGACAGCCGGTGAGGTACTCGGCCGACCAGTAGTTCCGCATGCCCGGCGGGTCGTCGATCATGCACTGGAGATCGGCGTACGGGATGGCCGTGACGATCTCGGACTCGTGGGGGATCGCCAGCAGCGGCTCGGCCAGTCTGCGCATCTCCTCCTCGGGGCCCGCGTACGTCAGCAGCGCCCCGGCCACCAGCCGGCCGACCAGGTGCGCCGGCACGAACTCCTCGGGCGGGCCGGTCAGGTAGAGGGCGGCGCCCGAGGCCTCGGGCGGTCCGGCCTCGACGACGTCCCGGTACGTGCGGACCACCTCGGGCCCGCGCTCCGGCAGGTACAGCAGGAACGCGATCGACATGGCGGGCAGTTCGTACAGCCGCAGGGTCAGCGAGGTGGCGACGCCGAAGTTCCCGCCGCCGCCGTGCAGCCCCCAGAACAGCTCCGGATGCTCCTCCGTCGTCGCGTGGACCAGCTCGCCGTCGGCGGTCACCAGGTCCACGCCCAGCAGGTTGTCCACCGCCAGACCGAACTTGCGGTCCAGCCAGCCGCTGCCGCCGCCCAGGACGTAGCCGCCGACGCCCGTGGTGGAGGCCCGGCCGCCGGTGGTCGCCAGCCCGTACGGCTCGCAGGCCCGGTCCAGGTGGCTCATGGTGGCCCCGCCCTCGATGTGCGCCGCCGCGGCCGCGGGATGGACCGTCACCTCGTGCATCCGCCGCAGGTCCACGACGAGGCCGCCGTCGTTGAGGGACATCCCTGCCACGCTGTGCCCGCCGCCGCGGACGGCGATGTTCAGGTCCAGATCCCTCGCGAAACGCACGGCGGTCACCACGTCCGCCGTGCTCTCGCACTGGGCGATGACGGCGGGCCGGCGGTCGATCATCGCGTTGAAGAGGGTCCGGGCCTCGTCGTACCCCGGATCCTCCGGGGCGAAGACCTCGCCGGACAGATCCTCGCGGAGCGCGGTCAGGGCCGCGCCCGCCTTCGACAGGGGAGCCATGGCTGCCCCCTTCCACCGGAGGGAGGGCATAGGACCCTTCCAGCGTAGGCGCAGACGATCACCGGGGCGCGGCGAGAAGTTCCGCGGCCCCGGCGCGCCGCCCGGGATCAGCCGCCGTACGCCCCGCTCGCCGTCAGCCGCAGGGCCGTGTCGATCAGCGGAACGTGGCTGAAGGCCTGCGGGAAGTTCCCGACCTGCCGCTGGAGCCGCGGGTCCCACTCCTCCGCGAGCAGACCCAGGTCGTTGCGGAGCGACAGCAGCCGCTCGAACAGCCGCCTCGCCTCGTCCACCCGGCCGATCATCGCCAGGTCGTCGGCCATCCAGAACGAGCAGGCCAGGAAGGCCCCCTCGTCGCCCTCCAGGCCGTCCACGCCGGCCTCCTCGCCCGCCGTCGGGTAGCGCAGGATGAAGCCGTCGGGCGTGGACAGCTCGCGCTGGATCGCCTCGATGGTGCCGATGACCCGCTTGTCGTCCGGGGGCAGGAAGCCCATCTGCGGAATGAGCAGCAGGGAGGCGTCCAGCTCCTTCGACCCGTACGACTGGGTGAAGGTGTTGCGCTCCTTGTCGTAGCCCTTCTCGCACACGTCCTGGTGGATCTCGTCGCGCAGCTCGCGCCACCGCTCCAGCGGGCCGTCCGCGTCCCCGCTCTCGATCAGCTTGATCGTGCGGTCCACGGCGACCCAGGCCATCACCTTCGAGTGGACGAAGTGGCGGCGCGGGCCGCGCACCTCCCAGATGCCCTCGTCCGGCTGGTCCCAGTGGGTCTCCAGGTAGCGGATCAGCTTCAGCTGGAGCAGCGAGGCGTAGTCGCTGCGGGCCAGCCCGGTCATGTGGCCCAGGTGCAGGGCCTCGGTGACCTCGCCGTACACGTCGAGCTGGAGCTGGCCCGCGGCGCCGTTGCCGACGCGGACCGGGCGGGAGTTCTCGTAGCCGGGCAGCCAGTCCAGCTCGGTCTCGCCGAGCTCCCGCTCGCCCGCGATCCCGTACATGATCTGGAGGTTCTCCGGGTCGCCGGCGACCGCGCGCAGCAGCCACTCGCGCCAGGCGCGGGCCTCCTCGCGGTAGCCGGTGCGCAGCAGCGAGGAGAGGGTGATCGCCGCGTCCCGCAGCCAGGTGTAGCGGTAGTCCCAGTTCCGGACCCCGCCGATCTCCTCCGGGAGGGAGGTGGTGGGCGCGGCGACGATCCCGCCCGTGGGGCCGTAGGTGAGGGCCTTGAGGGTGATCAGGGAGCGGATCACGGCCTCCCGGTAGGGCCCGTGGTACGTGCACTGGTCGACCCACTCGCGCCAGAACTCGGCGGTCGACTCCAGGGCCGCCTCGGCGTCGGGGGTCTCGGGCGCGTCGCGGTGCGAGGCCTGCCAGCTGATGCTGAAGGCCTTGCGGTCACCCGGCCCGACGGTGAAGTCGGAGTACGTCGTCAGGTCCTTGCCGTAGGTCTGCGCATCGGCGTCCAGCCATACGGAGTCGGGGCCGGCGACGGCGACGGTGCGCCCGTCGACCTTGTGCACCCAGGGCACGACCCGCCCGTAGCTGAAGCGCATCCGCAGGGCCGAACGCATCGGCACCCGCCCGCTGATGCCCTCCACGATGCGGATCAGCTGGGGAGCGTGGTCCTCGCGGGGTGGCATGAAGTCGATCACGCGGACCCTGCCGCGCGGGGTGTCCCACTCCGACTCCAGCACCAGCGAGTCACCGCGGTAGCGGCGGCGGGTCGCACGCGGGGCCTCGGTGCCCGCGGGGAACGACGGGCCGATCCGCCAGAACCCGTGATCCTCGGTGCCGAGAATGCTCGCGAACACGGCGTGCGAGTCGAAGCGTGGCAGGCACAGCCAGTCCACCGCCCCGTCCCGACAGACCAGTGCCGCGGTCTGCATGTCCCCGATCAGTGCGTAATCCTCGATGCGCCCGGACACGTGCATCTCCAGTCGAACGGCCACGTCCGCCCCGAAGGGCGCTTGCATTGCGCGTTTGCGCGGTCTCCTGTGTGCAGGGATCTCCGCGTGAGCCCATGATTCCGTATATCGGCTCGGTTAGGCCGTCCGACGGACTGCCCGGCGGTGATGTGTGCAATATCCGAGCAGGATATGACGGCACCCTAGTGATCTCCGTGAGCCTGTGGAGAATGTGGCTGGGCCGAACGGGTGAGCGGCGCGTATGCCGCCCCGGCGCACTCGTCCGACCCCGGACGGGGCGCACGCGCCGCGTGCCCGGAGGCGGACCGCTCCGGGCGCTGATAGGCTGGTACCCCGTGGACCGGTGGTCTGCCTGTGCGAATCAGGAGCCCCGAAACCGCAGCTTCGGCGCCCCCTGAGACCCTTCCGGATCGACGGTGGCCGGCGCCGGACGCACCTCACCTCGCGACCACGGGAGCCCCCTCTTGGCGATGCCGCCCAAATCCATGACGACCAAGCACATCTTCGTCACCGGGGGTGTCGCTTCCTCCCTCGGCAAGGGCCTGACGGCCTCCAGCCTGGGTGCGCTGCTGAAGGCGCGCGGTCTGCGGGTCACGATGCAGAAGCTCGACCCGTACCTGAACGTCGACCCCGGCACGATGAACCCGTTCCAGCACGGCGAGGTGTTCGTCACCAACGACGGCGCCGAGACCGACCTGGACATCGGTCACTACGAGCGCTTCCTCGACGTCGACCTCGACGGCTCGGCCAACGTCACCACCGGCCAGGTCTACAACACCGTCATCGCCAAGGAGCGCCGCGGCGAGTACCTCGGTGACACCGTGCAGGTCATCCCGCACATCACCAACGAGATCAAGCACCGCATCCGCCGCATGGCGACCGAGGACGTCGACGTCGTCATCACCGAGGTCGGTGGCACCGTCGGCGACATCGAGTCGCTGCCCTTCCTGGAGACCGTCCGCCAGGTCCGCCACGAGGTCGGCCGCGACAACGTCTTCGTCGTGCACATCTCGCTGCTGCCCTACATCGGCCCCTCCGGTGAGCTCAAGACCAAGCCGACCCAGCACTCGGTCGCGGCCCTGCGCAACATCGGCATCCAGCCCGACGCCATCGTGCTGCGCGCCGACCGTGACGTCCCGACCTCCATCAAGCGCAAGATCTCGCTGATGTGCGACGTGGACGAGGCGGCCGTGGTCGCGGCCATCGACGCCAAGTCGATCTACGACATCCCGAAGGTCCTGCACACCGAGGGCCTGGACGCGTACGTCGTGCGCAAGCTCGACCTGCCGTTCCGCGACGTCGACTGGACCGTGTGGGAGGACCTGCTCGACCGGGTCCACAACCCCGACCACGAGGTCAAGGTCGCGCTCGTCGGCAAGTACATCGACCTGCCCGACGCCTACCTGTCGGTGACCGAGGCGCTGCGCGCCGGCGGTTTCGCCAACAAGGCCCGCGTCCAGATCAAGTGGGTCACCTCCGACGACTGCAAGACCGCGGCCGGCGCGGCGGCGCAGCTGTCCGACGTGGACGCGATCTGCGTGCCCGGCGGCTTCGGCGACCGCGGCGTGAACGGCAAGGTCGGCGCGATCACCTACGCCCGCGAGAACCGGATCCCGCTGCTCGGCCTGTGCCTGGGCCTGCAGTGCGTGGTCATCGAGGCCGCGCGCAACCTCGCGGGCATCGATGACGCCAACTCCACCGAGTTCGACGCCTCCACCCCGCACCCGGTCATCTCGACCATGGAGGAGCAGCTGGCCTTCGTCGAGGGCGCGGGCGACCTGGGCGGCACCATGCGTCTGGGCATGTACCCGGCGAAGCTCGCCGAGGGTTCCATCGTGCGCGAGGTCTACGGCGACGAGGCGTACGTGGACGAGCGCCACCGCCACCGCTACGAGGTCAACAACGCCTACCGCGGTGAGCTGGAGAAGAAGGCGGGCCTCGTGTTCTCCGGCACCTCCCCGGACAACAAGCTCGTCGAGTACGTCGAGTACCCGCGCGAGGTGCACCCCTACCTGGTGGCCACCCAGGCCCACCCGGAGCTGCGCTCGCGCCCGACCCGCCCGCACCCGCTCTTCGCGGGCCTGGTCAAGGCGGCCGTCGAGCGGCAGCAGTCCGCGAAGTGAGCGCCTGACCGCATAACGTAGACAGCCGGGGCACGGATCGTGCCCCGGCTGTCGCGTTCTCGGGGAAGGTATCGGCCATGGCCATGGGCAACGACATCGTGGACACACCGGAGTCGTGGGAGGTCGTCGCCTCACGGACCCCGTTCGAGGGCGCGAAGACGTCCGTCCGCTCGGACCAGGTCCGGATGCCCGACAGTTCGGTGGTGCGCCGCGACTACCAGGTGCACCCGGGCTCGGTGTGCGTCCTCGCCCTCGACGAGGAGCAGCGGGTGCTGGTCCTCAAGCAGTTCCGCCACCCGGTGCGGCACCGGCTGTGGGAGCTCCCGGCCGGCCTGCTGGACGTACCCGGCGAGAACCCGCTGCACGCGGCGCAGCGCGAGCTGTACGAGGAGGCGCACGCCAAGGCGGGCGAATGGCGCGTGCTGGCCGACTTCTTCACCTCGCCCGGCGGCTCCGACGAGGCCGTCCGGATCTTCCTCGCACGGGACCTGGCGGAGGCCGAGGGGGAGCGGTACGAGGTCTCCGAGGAGGAGGCGGACATGGAGATCGCCCGGGTGCCGCTCGCAGACCTGGTCCGCGGAGTCCTGGCGGGCGAGCTGCACAACCCGGGGCTGGTGACCGGCGTACTGGCGCTCGCCGCGGCCCTCGCCTCCGAGGGCGGCATCGGGGCGCTGCGCCCGGCGCTGGCCCCCTGGCCCGCCCGCCCGTACGAGGCGTAGCCGCGGCCCGTCGCACCGGCACCGCCCCGGCCCCGGCATCATCAACATCGCGTCGACGGCGGGACTGGTGGGCTACCGCCATTTCGCCGGATACGTGGCGGCTAAGCACGGCCTGGTGGGCCTGAGCAAGGCAGTGGCGCTCGACTACG
>NZ_JBSGXU010000139.1:0-21840 GCF_053610205.1 Streptomyces sp. NPDC054932
TCGTTGCAGCCCTCCAGCTGCTGAAAGTCCTCCATGCTCGGGTCCTGCGCCTGCAGCATCGTTCCCATGGCCCCGTCGGCGACGACCACACGGGTGGCCAGGGCCTGCCGCAGGGCGTTCGCCCGTTCCTGCGGTTCCTGCGGTTCCTGCTCGTTCGCCGTCATGCCAGCCGTCCCAGCTTCGGTCCCAGCAGCCCGGCCGCGTGCTCCCCGTACACCGTGCGGACGGTGGCGAGGAGCTGCTCGGGCCGGATCTCGTACGACTGTGAGCCGACGGCGGCCAGGACCAGGGCGGACATGGCGCAGCCGAGCTGGGCTGCGGTCTCCAGTGGCAGGCCCCAGCCGACGGCGGCCAGGAAGCCGGAGCGGAAGGCGTCTCCGACGCCGGTCGGGTCCTCGGCACGGACGTCGGGGACGGCGGGGACGGTGAGGGTGGGGGTGTCCTTGGCGTCGATGCGGACGCCCTGTGCGCCGAGTGTGGTGATCCAGGTGCCGACGCGGTCGAGGACCTCCTCGCGGCTCCAGTCGGCGCGTTCGCGCAGCAGCGCGGACTCGTACTCGTTGGTGAAGAGCCAGCGGGCGCCGGTGACGAGGGTGCGGACCTCGGCGCCGGTGAGGCGGGCGAGCTGCTGTGAGGGGTCGGCGGCGAAGGCGATGCCCAGCTGTCGGGCCTGTTCGGTGTGGCGGACCATCGCGCCGGGGTCGTTGGGCGATACGAGGATCAGGTCGAGGGGGGTGTCGGCGTGCAGGGCGTGCAGGTCGATGCGGGCGGATTCGGCCATCGCGCCCGCGTAGAAGGAGGCGATCTGGTTGGAGTCCTGGTCGGTCATGCACATGAAGCGGGCGGTCTGGTGCTCGGCGGAGACGTGCACCGCGCCGGTGTCGACCCCGTGTTCCTTGAGCCAGACCTCGTACTCGGCGAAGTCGGGTCCCACGGCGCCCGCGAGGAGGGGGGCCAGGCGCAGGCCGCCGAGGCCGTAGGCGATGTTGGCGGCCACTCCCCCGCGGCGCACCTCGAGGGTGTCGACGAGGAAGGACAGGGAGATGTGGTGCAGTTGGTCGGGGAGCAGCTGGTCGACGAACCGGCCCGGGAAGGCCATGAGGTGATCTGTGGCGATGGATCCGGTCACCGCGATACGCACGTGGACTCCTGTGAGCTGGTCTGTGGTCGGCGGGGCGAGGGTGGTGGGGTTCGGGGGTGGGGCGGGTCCGGGCGGGGCCGCCGGTGTGCGGGGTGTCCGCCCGGACCCGGCCGGGTCTGTTCAGGCTCCGGCGGCGGCCTTCAGCTGTGCGGCCCGGTCGGTGCGCTCCCAGGTGAAGTCGGGGAGTTCGCGGCCGAAGTGGCCGTAGGCGGCGGTCTGGGCGTAGATCGGGCGCAGCAGGTCGAGGTCGCGGATGATGGCGGCCGGGCGGAGGTCGAAGACCTCGGTGATGGCGTGCTGGATCCTGGTGATGTCGGTCTTCTCGGTGCCGAAGGTCTCGACGAACAGGCCGACGGGCTCGGCCTTGCCGATGGCGTAGGCGACCTGGACCTCGCAGCGTGAGGCGAGGCCGGCGGCGACGACGTTCTTGGCGACCCAGCGCATGGCGTAGGCGGCGGAGCGGTCGACCTTGGAGGGGTCCTTGCCGGAGAAGGCGCCGCCGCCGTGGCGGGCCATGCCGCCGTAGGTGTCGATGATGATCTTGCGGCCGGTGAGGCCGGCGTCGCCCATGGGGCCGCCGATCTCGAAACGGCCGGTGGGGTTGACCAGCAGCCGGTAGCCGGCGGTGTCCAGTTTGATGCCGTCGTCGGCCAGCCGGGCGAGGACGTGTTCGACGACGTGCGCCTTGATGTCGGGGGCGAGGAGCGCCTCCAGGTCGATGTCGGAGGCGTGCTGAGAGGAGACGACGACGGTGTCCAGGCGGACGGCCTTGTCGCCGTCGTACTCGATGGTGACCTGGGTCTTGCCGTCGGGGCGCAGGTAGGGGAGGGTGCCGTTCTTGCGGACCTCGGAGAGGCGGCGGGAGAGCCGGTGGGCGAGGTGGATCGGCAGCGGCATGAGTTCGGGGGTCTCGTCGGTGGCGTAGCCGAACATCAGGCCCTGGTCGCCGGCGCCCTGCCGGTCGAGGTCGTCGCCGTCTTCGTCCGCGGAGCCCTCGACGCGCTTCTCGTAGGCGGTGTCGACGCCCTGGGCGATGTCCGGGGACTGGGCGCCGATCGAGACGGACACGCCGCAGGAGGCGCCGTCGAATCCCTTGACGGATGAGTCGTAGCCGATTTCGAGGATCTTCTCCCGGACGAGCTGCGCTATCGGGGCGTATGCCTGTGTCGTCACCTCGCCCGCGATGTGCACGAGGCCGGTGGTGATCAGTGTTTCGACCGCGACGCGCGAGGCGGGGTCCTGGGCGAGCAGTGCGTCGAGGATCGTGTCGCTGATCTGGTCGGCGATCTTGTCGGGGTGTCCCTCGGTCACGGATTCCGAGGTGAACAGACGACGGGACATGTCACTCCTGTTGGTGTGGGACGGGGCGTGGGGTGGGGCGGGGAGGTCAGGGCCGGGCGGTGGTGGCCGCGGCTGTCTCCAGAGTCCGGGCGAGGGCCCGTACCGGGTCCGGGTCCGGGTCCGGGTCGCCTGTGGTGGTGAGGGTGCCGCCGATCACGATGAGGGGCGGGTGCCAGCCGTGCGAGGCGATGCGTTCGGCCACGGCGCAGGCGAGGGAGCCGGCTCCGGAGAATCCGCCCAGCAGCAGCGGCTCGCCGCGGGCGAGGGCGGGGCGGAGCGCGGCCAGTACGGTCCGTGCGTCGGCGGGCGGTGCCACGGTGGTCAGTGCCTGCGGGCCGGGGTAGGCCGCGGCGAGTGCGTCGTAGCAGCCGGGCGGTGCGTCGGGCGGCGGGACCAGGCAGATCGTGCCGGCGCCGGTACGGGCCGCCGCGCGCAGGATCCGCAGGGTGCGGGCGGCGTCGGCGGGGGGCCGGGCGAGGCGGGGTGCGGGGGTGGTGTCGAGCAGTGCCAGGGCTTCGGCGACGGTGGTGGCCGTGCCGGTGGCGGCGGGCAGTTCGCGCAGCAGCAGGGCGGTCTGGGCGAGGGTCCGGGCGGCGTCGCAGTCGCTGATGCGTGTCCGGTCGTGGACGCCGGTGAGGACGAGCCCGCCTTCGGTGTCGTGGTGGGCGGTGAGGGTGAACGGGAGGGCGGTGTGTGCTCCGATGGTCTCGGCGGCGCCCACCCGTACGCCCTGGTCGGCGAGTTCGGTGTGGACGGGGTCGTCGGCGGGTCCGGCGGGTGCTTTCGCCTCGAAGGCGATGAGGGAGTCGGGGACCGGGCGCGCGCCGGGGCCGGGGCCGTCGGGGCCGGGGCTGTCGGGGCCGGGGCTGTCGGGGGGTGGCGGGGACCACTGTGCGGCCTGGTCCGGGGAGACCCATTCGTAGGAGGCGGCCTCCAGGGCCTGGCCGGCCAGTTCGGTGATCAGGCGGGTCAGGGGGTGACAGGGGTCGATGCGGGCGTGCAGCGGGACGGCGCCGCGCAGGGGGCCCGGGAGGCGTTCGGCGCCCGGGAGCGTGATGCCGCGGCCCGAGACGGTGGCCGCGAAGGTGACGGCGGGCGCGCCGGGGGTGGCGCGGTGGAGCTGGAGGGCCCAGGCGGTGTGCAGGGCCGTGCTCTCGGTCGCGCCCCGGTCCGCGGCCCAGTTGCGCAGGCGCAGCGCCTCGTACGGGGTGAGGTGCTGGCGGGTGCGTCCGTGGCCGCGGGGGTGCGGGCCGTCGTGCGCGGTGTCGCGGACCGGGAGGCCGGCGGCGTCGGCCGGGGCCCCGGTGCGGGTCCAGAACGCGCGGGCCGGTGCCGGGTCCTGCCGGGCCAGCCAGCTCATGTGGTCGCGGATGTCGGGGCGGCGTTCGCTGCCGACCGGGCGTCCGTCGGCGAGGTAGGCCCGGTGGAGGGTGCGCCGCAGCAGCCGGGCGCTCCAGCCGTCGAGGAGGGCCTGGTGGTAGGTCAGCAGCACTCTGCTCACCTGGCCGGCTTCCTCCAGCAGTGCGATCCGCAGGGCCGTGCCGGGCCGGTGGAGGTCGAACTCGCGCGTCCGCTCGCTGAGGAGCAGGGCGTGCCAGTCGGCGCTGCCGCGCGGGTGGCGTTCGAGCTGGGGGGTGGCGTGGGGATGTACGGCCAGCAGGGGTCCGGTGCCGGGGGCGGCGGGTCTGGCCAGTGCGGTGCGCAGGACCGCCTCGCTGTCGTACAGGGTCTGCCAGGCGGCTGCGAACCGGCGGGTGTCCAGGGGGCCGTACCAGCGCCAGTGCAGTTGCCCGATGTGCAGTGCGGCGCCGGGGTGGGTCATCGCGTCGAGCAGTACGCCGTGTTGCTGGGGTGTGGTGGGGGGCAGCCGTTCCGGTTGCGGACCGCCGGATCCGGTGTGCCCGGCAGGTCCGGTGTGTGCGGTGTCGGCGGTGCCGTCGGGTTCCCGGGCGGGCCGCGGCCGCTCCCCCGCCCCCGCCCCCGCCCCCGCTGTCGCGGCCCCGGTCAGCAGGTCGGACAGCCGTCCGGCGGGGAACGGCGGCGGGGGCAGGGTGAGGGTGTGGTGGTGGGCGGTGTGCCGGTGCAGCGTCGGTGTGCACGGCGGCAGTGCTGCGAGGGCGGCGGTGAGCGCGGCGGGGGTGAGCCTGCCGTGGAGGTCGAGGGAGGTCGGAGGGCCGGGTGTGAGGACCACGGTCATGGCCACGGCGCGGGCCATCGGCTTCCCTCCTCTTCCCTTTCGGTTTCGGACACATGGAGGACTCGTGGGGGACACGGCCGGACATGGTCTGTTGTCGAGGATTCTTCCGCCCGGTCCTCGGCCCGTCCTTGAGCGCGCATCGAGCGCGGACACCCTCTAGCGGATGCGGAAGTTGGCCATCATTCCCATCGCCGAGTGGTCCAGCAGGTGGCAGTGGTAGACGTACGTGCCGCGGTAGGTGTCGAAGGTGGCGTGGAGTTTCACCGTCTCGCCGGGGAAGAGGCGGACGGTGTCCTTCGGGCCGGCCTCGGACGGTCCCACCGGGGCGCCGTTGCGTTCCAGCAGTCTGAACTGGACCAGGTGCATGTGGAAGTTGTGCGGGACGATCTTGTTGGCGTTGGTGACGGTCCAGATCTCCGAGGTGCCGTGCGTGATGGTCTGGTCGATGCGGTGGTGGTCCCAGACCTGGCCGTCCATGAACCCCCGCGGCTCCTGCCGGCCGTCCTCGTCCATGCTCAGGACGATGGTGCGCTGCACGGTCGCGGCCGGCAGGGGGGTGAAGGTGCGCAGCACGTCCGGTATCCGGCTCGGGTCGGGGGCGGTGCGTACGACGTCGAAGCGCAGTACCTTGCCGACCTGGTCGGGGGTGCCGGGGCCGAGGGTGTTCTCCAGGACGATCTTCGTTCCGGTGGGGTAGCGGGAGAAGTCGATGACGACGTCGGCGCGTTCGGCCGGGGACAGGCCGATGGTGTCGGTGGTGAAGGGGCGTTCCAGCAGGCCGCCGTCGGTGCCGATCTGGATCATCTGGCCGCCGTCGGACAGGCGCAGCTGGAAGAAGCGCATGTTGGAGGAGTTGAGGAGCCGGAAGCGGTATTTGCGGGCGGCGACTTCGAAGTAGGGGGTGGGGCGGCCGTTGGCGAGGATGGTGGTGCGGCCGAAGACGTCGTCCATGACGTAGACGAGCTGTCCGGCCTCGTCGAAGCGGGCGTCGCGCAGGGCGATGGGGACCTCGTACTGGCCGGCCGGCAGCGGCAGTGAGCGCTCGTTGTCGTCGGAGAGCAGGTAGGTGGCGGACAGGCCGCGGAAGACGTGCTCCGACTCCATGTGGTGGGCGTGGTCGTGGAACCAGAGTCCGGCGCCCGGCTGCTGGTTGGGGTAGGTGTAGGTGCGGGAGGTGCCCGGGGCGAAGGTGTCCATGGGGCCGCCGTCGTTCTCCGGGGAGACGTTGCCGCCGTGCAGGTGCACGGCGACCGGCATGGTGAGGGTGTTGCGGTGGCGGATCACGACCTTGCGTCCGCTGCGGGCGCGCAGCACCGGGCCGGGGAAGTGGCCGTCGTAGGTGAGGACCTTCGTCCGCACGCCGGGGATGATCTCCCGTGCGGCTTCCTTGATCGTGACGCTGTAGGTGTCCTGGCCGCCCGGCCCGGCTGTCGGTGAGAGCACCGGCAGGAGCGGCATCCGCACCGTGAAGGGCGGCGGGACGGTGACGGGTCCCCCGCCTGCGGTGGCGGTGGCCTGCGCGGGCCCGGCGCCGAGCAGCGGTGTCAGGCCGCCTGCGGTGAGCAGGCCGGCGCCGGTCGCGGCGACGGCTCCGCCGAGCAGGCTGCGTCTGGTGACCATGGGGATGTCCTCCTGGGAAACGGGGTCGGGGTGCGGGCGGGCCGCCGGGGCGGGGCCGTTCGCACGGCGGGCGGCCGGCGCGCGGTGCTGCTCGCGCAGGTGGCGCGCCGCGAGTGCACCAGACGCGGCTTGCGCACCGCTCGAGCCCGGATGGTGTGCGGGAGTCCGGCGTTGCGCGGGCCTTGCGGGGCCTGGGCAAGGCTCCTCGTGCGTACGTACGACCGCGTACGCGACTCGTGCCGCCGATCGGGCGGCCGCTGGGGGGAGGCACCCGTGGATCCGAACGACCTGCACGACTTACGCGACTGGCTGCCGCGCGCGCTCGGGGTGGCGGAGCGGTGGGGCGGGCAGTTCGGCCCGTACGAGACCCATGACGCGCACCGGGTCGGCCCGGAGGCGTTCACCGAGGCCTTCGACCGTCTCGCGAAGCGGATGGATCACAACTATCCGTTCTTCCACCCGCGTTACGCCGGACAGATGGTCAAGCCGCCGCATCCGGCGGCCGTCACCGGTTACCTCACCGCCATGCTGTTCAACCCCAACAACCATGCCGCCGAGGGCGGGCCCGCGACCACCGAGATGGAACGCGAGGCGGTCGCCGACCTGGCGGCCATGTTCGGGTTCGACGCGCACGTCGGGCATCTCACCACCAGCGGCACGATGGCCAATCTGGAGGCCCTGTACGTCGCCCGGCAGGTGCACCCCGGGCGCGGGGTCGCCTACAGCTCCGAGTGCCACTACACGCACGAGCGGATGTGCCACGTGCTGGGCGTGGAGGGCCACCGCATCCCGGTGGACGCGCACGGCCGCATCGACCTGACCGCGCTGGAGGATGCGCTGCGCGCAGGGCGGATCGGGACCGTCGTCGTCACCACCGGCACGACCGGGCTGGGGGCGGTGGACCCGGTGCACGAGGTGCTGCCGCTGGCGCGCCGGTACGGGGCGCGGGTGCACGTCGACGCGGCGTACGGCGGCTTCTACGCGATCCTGGGCAGGGCGGGGGCCGGCGGCGTCGACCCGGCGCCCTGGCGGGCGATCGCCGGCTGCGACTCGGTGGTGGTGGACCCGCACAAGCAGGGGCTGCAGCCGTACGGGTGCGGGGCGGTGCTCTTCCCCGATCCGCGGGCGGGGCGGCATTTCGCGCACGATTCGCCGTACACGTACTTCACCGATGCCGATCTGCATCTGGGTGAGATCAGTCTGGAGTGCTCGCGGGCGGGGGCGGCGGCGGCCGCCCTGTGGCTGACCCTGCAGCTGCTGCCGCTGACCCCGGACGGCTTCGGGCGGATCCTGGCGGCGAACCGGCGGGCCGCGGTGCGGTGGGCGGACCTGCTGACCGCGTCGCAGGAGCTGGAGCTGTACCAGCGCCCGGACCTGGACATCGTGACGTATTTCCCGGCGACCGCCGAGGGCTCCCTGTCCTCGGTCGACGCGGCGTCGGAGCGGCTGCTGCGCGGGGGCATGACGGCGGAGTCGGATCCGGTGTTCCTGAGCGTGCTGCGTGCGGACGCGGACGCGTTCGCGCGGCGCCATCCGTCGGTGGTGCGGGACGCGGAGGCGGCGCGGGTGATCCGCAGCGTCCTGATCAAGCCGGAGTCCGAGCACTACCTGGCGACGCTGCACGCGCGTGTGGAGCAGCTCGCGGCCGGTGCCCGGGCCACGCCCTGACCTTCCGCCGGACCGCCCCGGACTCCCCCGGACTTCCCCGGACTTCCCCGGACCTGCCCGAACCGTTCTGCACTTTTGTGCAGCTGCCCTGTCCATCCTCCATCCCGTCACCTGACCGGAGGCCCTGCCTTGTCCGCCCTGCCTGCGAACCGGCTGAACCCATCGGCCGTCACCCATCTCTCCGACCTCCTCGCCGCCTCCTTCCAGCAGGACGCGCTGACCCGCTGGATGATCCCCGGCGAGCGGCTGCGATCCGAGCTGCTGCCCGGGTTCTTCCGGGTGTTCGTGGAACTGTCCGCCGCCCACGACGGGGTGTTCACCAGCCCGGACGGTGAGGCGGTGCTGCTCTTCCTGCCGCCCGGCGCCGAGCCGGACGGCAGGGCCCTGGACGCGGCCTTCGCCGATGTCCTGGGCGAGTACGCGGACGCGATGCGCACCATCGCCGGCCTCCAGGAGGAACGGCATCCGCACGGTCCGCCGCACTACTACGTGTCCTTCGGCGCGGTCCGTGCCGGCCGGCAGCAGAGCGGGCTGATGTCCCGGCTGCTGGGCCGGCTGGTGGCCCGCGCGGACGCCGAGGGCGTCGGCAGCTATGTGGAGGCCAGCTCCCCGGGCGGCGAGGCCGCGAGCCGGCGGGCCGGCTTCGGGCTCCTGGGCGGGGACATCGTCCTGCCCGGCGGCGGACCGGTACTGCGACCCATGTGGAGGGATCCCCGATGAGGGGCGACGATCTGATCCTGTCGTGGACCGCCGGCCAGATAGCCCGCGGGGAGGCACCGGCGGAGCACCTCGGCCCGCTGCTGCGCATCCTCGCGTGGAGCCGGGAGTTCCTGGTCTCCAGCCATCCCGAGCTGGGCCGCACCGGCCCGGTGTGCCCGTACACCCAGCCCTCGCTGCGCAAGGAGCTGTTCCACCTGGCCGTCCCGGCGGCCGGCTGCGAGGACCTGGCCTCGGCGGTGGACTCGCTGCGGACCCGTCACGCGGTCCTCTCGCAGCCGCTGTCCGCGGACGACCGTGAGCTGCTGACGATCCTGCTGGTCCTGCCGGGCTTCGATGCGACGGACTCGGTGGAGCTGGACGAGCTGCAGCGCAAGGCGAAGGACGAGTTCGTGGCGGAGGGGCTGATGATCGGCCAGTTCCATCCGGTGTGCGAGGAGCCGGGCCTGTACAACGAGGCTTTCCGTCCTCTGCGTTCGCCGCTGCCCCTGCTGGCGGTCCGCAAGCTGCTGGTGTTCGATCTGCCGTTCCTGGTGGGCGACGACGCCCACCTGGACCACTATCTGCAGCGTTTCGCGCCGGGTCTCCCGGCGCGTGTCCGTGATCAGCTGGTGAGCCGGGTGGTGGCTGCCTGAGTGCTGCCCGGTTCGCGGTTTCGGCCCCGGTCGCCTGTGCGGCCGGGGCCGTTTGCGTGCGCGGGCGGGTCTCAGGGCCGCGCGGTGCGCAGGCAGTCCTCCAGGAAGGTCAGGGCGCGCAGGTGGTAGGCGGGGGCGGTGTGGCCCAGGCTGATGTTGTGGCCCGAGGCGGGGAGGTGGTCGACGGTGACCGAGGGGGCGGCGGTCAGGCGGGAGGTCATCGCCGTCAGGGTGGGGGCGTCCAGGTGCCACCAGGCTTCGTGTTCGGCGAAGGTGAGGCGGACGGGGATGCGGATGCGGGGGGCCAGGTCCTCGTACTGGCGGGGCCAGTGCAGGGTTTCGGCGGACTCGCGCGGTGGTGTCGCGGCGAGCAGGGTGCGGCTGGCCTGGAAGGTGCCGCGCGGGTAGAGGTTCAGGGGGCCCCAGTTGAGTTTGGTGGCGCCGCCGCCGAGGGTGGAAGGGAAGTGCAGGGCCTGGGGGTTGTACCGGTATCCGACTCCCGAGGCGTCCAGGCCGAGCAGGGGTGTGCCGGCGTCGGCGGCGGCGGTGTGGAGGGCGACCTTGCCGCCGTCGGAGTGGCCCAGCAGGAACACTCCCGCGCCGGTGTCGTGTGCGGCGGCGTGTTCCTTGAGGGCCGCGTGGAGGGTTTCGGCCTGTTCGGTGAGGGTCTGGCCCTCGGGCAGCCGGCCGGCGGAGTGCCCGTATCCGGGGCGGTCGACGGCCAGGACGGCGTGGCCCAGGGCGGTGGCCAGGGGGGCGAGGGAGTTCCAGTAGGCGGCCCGCATGCCCCGGCCGTGGATGGCCAGGATCGTGGAGCGGGGCGCTGCCCCGTCCGGGGGCAGGGCCAGGAGCGCCGACAGGGTGATGCCCGCCGCGTTCAGGGTGTAGGGGTGTGTGCCGCCGGGGAGCGCCGTCATCGGACCGCCAGCCCCTTCCGTGTGCCTTCCATGGCGTCCACCCAGGTGGCGGGCGAGCCGGTGCGCAGCAGTGAGGTGCCCACGAGCAGGCCGGCGAATCCGGCGTCCAGCAGTGCGGCGGCGGTCTGCGGGCTGTCGATGCCGCTGGCGCTGACGGGGCAGGCGGCGCCGGCGGCGCGGACGGCGGGCAGCAGGTCCAGGGAGCGGCCGAGGTCGCCGGCGCCGCGTTCGCGGGTGCGGATGTCCTTGTTGTTGACGGCGACGACGCATTCCTCGGGGTGGTGGACCGAGGCGAGTTCGGTCTCCCGGGTGATCTCGACGAAGGGGGTGAGGCCGGCCAGCAGGCACTCGGTGACCAGGGTCCGCATGCTCGATGCCGGCAGGAGTGCCGCTGTCAGCAGGACGGCCGAGGCCCCGAGTTCCTTGGCGGTGCGGATCTGGTCCTTGCGGGTGATGAAGTCCTTCTGGAGGATCGGGAGTCCGGTCAGTGCGGCCACGTCGCGCAGCAGGGCCGGGGAGCCGCCGAACCAGCGGCCCGTCACCACCGAGATGCAGGGGGCGCCCGCGCTCTCGTACGCCTCCACGATCGCGGCGGGGGTCCGGCCGCCCAGCATGTCGTAGCCGTGGGCGTCCCGCCGTTTCACCTCCATCACCACGGGGGTCGGGGAGGCCAGGAGGGCCTCGAGAAAAGGGAAGCCGGTCCGGTTCTGCTTCGTCATCGCGACAGCTCCAGGTGGGGGTGGTCGGGGCGGGGGGCGGTGGGGGCGCCGGTGCGCCAGGCGCGGGCCAGGGCGGCGATCTGCGGGACGCCGAAGCCGCCGGTGGCCCGGTCGCGGGCCGCGGTGTCCACGTCGATGCCGCGGAATGCGGGGTGGCGCACGATGTCCTCGTAGGCCGGGCGGTTGTCCGGGGTCAGGCCTCCTGCCAGCAGGAAGGGCCGGGTGAGGCGGGGCAGCAGGGCGGTGACGCGGTCGGGGTCCAGGGCGGCGCCGGTGCTGCCGATGCGGCCGTCGCCGGTGGCGGTGTCGAGGAGGAAGAGGTCGGTGCCGGCCCGGTCGTAGGCGCCGATCAGGGGGCGTTCCACGCAGTTTCCGTTCTCCTGGACGTGGAGCACCTTGACGATGCCGACGTCGGCGGGGAGCGTCCGGCGCAGTGCCCGTACGAGGGCGGGCGGCTGGTAGGCGTGGAGTTGGACCCAGCCGGCGCCGGTGCGCCGCACGATCGCGGCGAGCTCACCGGCGTCGGCGAGGAAGGTGACCAGGACCGGCAGGAGGCCGGCGGAGCGGGCCGCCGCCGCGAGGGCGGCGAGCCCGTCCTGGTCCAGTTCGCTGGGGCCGCCGGGTACGCCGTGCCAGAGGCCGACGCAGTCCGCCCCGGCGGCCGCCGCCGCCTCGATGTCGCGGGGGCCGGTGGCCCCGCAGACCTTCAGCAGCGTCCGGGACAGGGGGTGGGTGGTGGTCACTTGCCCAGTCCCAGCATCGAGGCGATGCGGTTGTACTGGATCTCGTTCGAGCCGGAGTAGATCGTGCCGCCCACGGCGTTGCGCACGTCCTGCTCCAGGCCGAGCTCGGCCATGTAGCCGTGGCCGCCGAAGATCTGTACGGCGGTGAGGCTGGTGGCCAGGTTGCTCTCGCTGGTGACGAGTTTGGAGATGGCGAGGTCGGTGGTGACGTTCTCGCCGGCCTCCAGTTTCTCGCCGGTGTCGTAGAGCCACTTGCGGGCGGTCTCCAGCTGGATCTTCGTGTCGACGATCTTGTTGGCGATCGTCTGGTACGAACCGATCGCCTTTCCGAACGATGTGCGTGTTCTGGCGTAGTCGACGCACCGTTCCAGCCGGTGCTGCATCTCCCCCACGTTGACGATGAAGGAGAAGAGGATCTCCCGTTTCATCACGTGGTCCAGGACGAGGAATCCGCCGCCGACCCGGCCGAGGACCGCGCTCCGGGGGACCCGGACGTCGTCGAAGAACAGTTCGCTCAGCGGCGAGGTCCGCAGGCCCATCTTCTTGAGGGGCCGGCCGGCGGTCAGTCCGGGGGTGTCGGCGTCCACGAGGAATGCCGTGGTGCCGAGCGGGCCGCCGTCCGGGTGGGTCCGGGCGTAGACCACGATCACGTCGGCGATCGGTCCGTTGCTGACGAAGACCTTGCTGCCGTTGATGACGAAGTCGTCGCCGTCGCGCACGGCCCTGGTGGTCATCGCCATGGCGTCGGAGCCGCCTTCGGCCTCGGTGATGGCGTGGGCGCCGATGATCTCGCCCGAGCAGATCCCGGGCAGGTAGCGCTCCTTCTGTTCGGTGGTGCCGAACTGCTGGAGGGGGATTCCGGTGGAGCAGATGGAGGTGGTGATGCAGAAGCTGAGGCCTGCGTCGCGGTTGTACTCGCCGAGGCCCTCCAGTACGTACATGGTGGTGAGCAGGGACTGTCCGAGGCCTCCGTAGTCCTCGTCGAAGGGCAGTCCGAGGATTCCGGTCTTCTGGACGAGTTTCCACTTGTCCTCGGAGAAGGCGGACTGCTGGTCGAGTTCGATGTGGTCTGCGCTGAGTGCGTCTCCCCACCGCTCCAGGCCTTCGCGCAGATCTGCCTGGTCGGCGTTCCAACGGATCACGGCGGACCCCTTTTGATTCGGTGGCGGTGCGGATGAGTGGTGCGGCGGGTGGGTTCTCAGTAGGCGGAGGAGCTGTGCGCGTCGAGGCTGTGGACCTCGTCGCCGCGCAGGGCGGGTGAGAAGACGCAGACCAGGCGCAGGTCCTCGTGGGGGCTGGCGACGAGGAAGTGGGCGTCGTGCTGGTCGAGTGCGTACATCCGGCCGGGGACTATCTCGTGGGAGGTGCCGTCGAGTTCGATGACCTCGCCGGAGCCCTCGATGCAGTAGCAGGCCTCGAGGTGGTTGACGTACTCCAGGCGGGACTTGGTGCCGGCCAGGACGGTGGTGTCGGTGAGCGAGTAGCCCAGGCCGTCCTCGGCGAGGAGGAAGCGGCGGCTGAGGCCGTTGCCCCACTCGACGGTCTTCACGGACTCGATGTCGCGAACGATCATGGCGTTCTCCCGGTGTGTGGGTGGTGCTCGGATGGTCCGGATGAGGGGTGGAGCTCTCTTTCGTGCCGGTCAGGCGGTTCGGTGCGGTGCTGCGGGCAGGACCTGGCGGACGAACCGGCGGAAGGCTGCGGTGATGTCGGTGCCGGTGTCCTGGGCCCGTTCGAGGGCGGCGACCGCGGCGGAGCCGATGATCGCGGCGTCGGCGCCGGCGGCTCCGACGGCTTGTGCGTCCTGCCGTGTGCTGACCCCGAAGCCGACGGCGATCGGGGACGTGGTGTGGGCCCGCAGTGCGGCGACCGTCTGTGCCAGCGCGGCGTGGCCGGCGGCGGGTGCGGTTCCGCTGCGTCCGTAGTGGGCGACGAGGTAGAGGTAGGCGGAGGCCTGTGCGGCGGCCTGGGCCCGGGTGGCGGGCGGGCTCTTGGTGTAGCAGGTGGTGACGACGGGGAGCCGGGCTGCGGCGGCGGTCTCCAGGTGTGTTTCGCGCAGTCGTGGGGGGAGCGCGTGGATGAGGAGTCCGTCGGTGCCGGCGTCGGCGATCTCGCGGGTGGTGGCGGCCAGGTCGCGGTGTTTGAGGGAGTGGCTCCAGTCGGTGAGGAGGGCGATCCGCAGGTGTGCCAGGTGGGGCCGTACGTCCGCGATGAAGGCGAGTACGTCGTCCAGGCCGGCGCCGCCGCGGTCCAGTGCCCGGCGGGCCGAGCGGCGGATGACGGGGCCGTCGGTGACCGAGTCGGGGAACGGGACGGCCAGTTCCAGGCAGTCCACGCCCTCTTCGTCGAGCATCAGGACGAGGTCGCGCAGGACGGGCAGGGGCGGGTCGCCGGCGTTGAGGAAGAGGGCGAGTCCGGGCGGTCCGCCGGGGGTGCGGCGGGTGAAGAACGGGGCGGGGCCGGGTGTCACGGCCGCGGCCGGGGCCGGGACGGTGATGGTGGGGTCAGGCACCGGTCACCGCCAGGGTGCGGGGGGCGGTGGGCGGGGCGGCGGCCAGGCGCTGCGCGAGGTCGTGGGCGGCGCCGGAGCGGACGGCTTCCTCGGCGACGGAGACCGCCGAGAGCCAGTCCCGGCGGGTGCCGGAGGCCACGATCAGGGCGGCCGCGCCCAGGCAGACGGTGCGGGTGGCGACGCGGCCGGCCGTGCCGGCCAGGACGGAGAGGAAGTGGCGTACGGCCCCGGCCGGGTCGGTGGCGGGGCGCAGGTCCGCGAAGGAGCCGTCGCCCGGGGTGAGTTCGCCGGGCCGGATGATCCGGGTCGGGGAGGTCGCGCCGTGGATGGTGTTGGTCGCGAAGGGCAGCAGTTCGTCGGCGCCGGTGTCGTTGGCGGTCAGCCAGATCCGGCGGGTGGTGGTGGTTTCGGCGAGCCGGCGCAGGGTGTCCAGGGGGGCGGCCGCCGAGACCCCGGTGACCTGGGCGGTGACCGGCAGGTCCGCGAGGAAGGGGCCCAGGGCGTTCAGGAAGCGGCCGAAGGTTTTCATGCTGTAGGGGGCCACGGTCCGGGCCAGGCGGGTCAGTTGTGCCGGGTAGACGAAGGGGCCGGCGAAGGCGATCCCGTGGGCGGCGAGGGTGTCCTCGGTGTGGGTGCGGGAGGAGGTGAGACGGACACCGAGCCGTTCCAGCAGGTCGACGGAGCCGAGTGAGCTGGTGTAGGCGCGGGAGCCGGTTTTGACGACCTTGACCCCGGCCGCGGCGGCGACGAACGCCGAGGCGGTGGAGATGTTGAAGGTGCGGGGTCCGCCGCCGGTGCCGACGACGTTGACGGTGTTTTCCCAGGTGGTGGGGGTCGCTGTCGCTGCGGGCCGGCGCTCGGCGAGCGAGTCCAGCAGGTGGCGCAGGGTCTCGTGGTCCGGGAGCCGGCTGGTCAGGGAGGCCAGCAGGGCGACGGCCTCGGCCTTGTCGAGGCCGCCGGCGCCGAGCTGGTCCCACCAGGACCGCCAGGTCTCGCGGCCGACCGGGGCTCGCTGTTCCAGCAGGCCGGTGAGTGCGTCGTGCACGGTCGGTCTCCGTCTCGTGTGCGTGGGGTGGGGGCGGGGGCCGCTCAGGCGGCCGCGGTGCGCCGGGACTCGGTGATGAAGGTGTCGATGGCCTCGACGCTGCGGAAGTTGTTGGGGTCCAGGTCGGCGTCGCCGATGGCGAGGTCGAAGCGGTCCTCGACCCAGGCGATGAGCTTGAGGACGCCCAGGCTGTCGATGACGCCGTCGTTGAGGAGGTCGTGGTCGGTGGTGAGTTCGGCGGCGTTGGTGCCGGGGAGGAACTCGGTGATGACGAAGTTCTTGATGGTGTCGATGTTGCTCATGACGGGATTCCTTCGGCGATAGGTGTGGCGGCGGGTGCGGTGGTGGGTGTGGTGGCCGGGCTCGGCCGGTCGAGTCGGTCGAGTGCCTTGCGGTCGATCTTTCCGGTGGCCGTTGTGGGCAACGGCTGTTCGGTGACGGTGAGTTGGTGCGGGACGGCGGCCCTGGGCAGGTGCCGGGCGCAGTGTGTGCGCAGTTGCAGGCCGGTCAGGGTGGAGCCGGGGGTGCGGCGGACGGCGGCGGTGAGGCGTTTGCCGGCGATCGGGTCGGGGAGGGCGGCGACGCCGGCCTCGAGTACGTCGGGGTGTTCCTGCAGGACCCGTTCGATCTCGGCGGTGTTGACGGCGACGCCGCGGACCTTGACCTGGAAGTCGGTGCGTCCGGTCAGGTGCAGGGTGCCTTCGGCGTCGCGCCGTACGAGGTCTCCGGTGCGGAACCAGCGGCGGTCATCGAGGCCGAGGGGGTGGCCGGTGAACTTGTCGGTGTGGCGGGTGCGGTCGAGGTAGCCGCGGGTCTGGAAGGGCGTGGAGACGAAGAGTTCTCCGCTGCCGGGTCCTTCGACGGGGGTGTGGGTGTCGGGGTCGATGACCAGGGCGCGTACGCCGGGCAGCGGGCGGCCGATGGGGACGGGCGGGAAGGCGGTGGCCGTGGTGTCGATTTCGTGGATGAAGCTGTCGTTGGTCTCGGTGCAGCCGTAGATGTTGTGGATGCGGGCGTGGGGGAAGAGGTGGGGCAGGGCGGCGAGGGTGCGGTCGGGGATGGCGTCGCCGGTGAACATGACGTGTTCGACGCCGGGGAAGGTGTCGCCGGTCTTGGCGGCGGCGTCCTGGAGGAGGCCGAAGGCCATGGGGACGGCCTGGACGATGTCGACGCCGTGGTGCAGGACCAGGTCGCGCAGGTGGCGGCCGTGGGCGGCCAGGGCCGGGTCGACGAGGACGACGCGGCCGCCGCGGGCGAGGGTGGTCCATACGTCGAGGAGGCAGAGGTCGAAGTTGAGGGGGGCGTAGTTCAGGACGGTGCGGCCGGGGCCGATGGCGAAGGCGTTGCCGGCCCAGCGGGTGAACCGGTCGATGGCGTCCAGGCCCAGGGGGACGATCTTGGGGAGGCTGGTGGATCCGGAGGTGGTGAGCATGAGGGCCACTTCGGCGGCCTCGTCGGCCGGCAGTGGCCGGGCCTGGGTGTGCGGGTTGGGGGTGACGCGGGCGCTGTCGCCCCCGGGGGCCAGGACGTGGGCGCAGCCGGCCTGGGCGAAGAGGTCGGCGAGCAGGGTGTCGGCGAGGGCCGGGGAGGGGAGCAGCAGCGGGCGGCGTGCGAGCAGGCAGGCGAGTACGAGGGCGAGGGTGGCGGGGGATTTGTCGGCGAGGATGCCGACGGGTTGCCCGGGGGCGAGGTCCAGGCGGGCGAGGCGGTCGCGTTCGCGGCCGGCGAGGTCGTACAGCTCGCGGTAGGTGGTCTCCTGGCCGTTGAAGAGGAGCGCGGTGGCGTGGGGGCGGTCGCGGACCTGGGTCAGGAATCCTCCGAGGAGGCCGAGTTCGACGGTGGCGGGTCCGCTCATCGGGGGGCTCCTTGCCGGGGGGGTGCGAGCTCGATCCAGCCGGACTTGACGGCGGTGCCCTTGGGTGTCTTGCAGGTGAAGCGGATGACGCGGGCGTCGGCGTCGGGCTGGAGGGTGATCTCCAGCGGGATGCCGGGGGGTACGGGGGCCGAGAAGCGGCAGCCGAGGCCGCGGACGCGGGCGGAGTCGCCGGCCGCGAAGCGGTCGGTGGCTTCCTCGACGGCGAGGGCGACCACGCTCATGCCGTGTGCGATGACGGTGTCGAAGCCGGCGGCGCGGGCGGCGTTCTCGTCGAGGTGGATGGGGTTGAGGTCGCCGGAGGCGTGGGCGTAGGTGGTGATCCAGTCGGTGGTCAGCTCGTGGACCGCGCAGTGCGGTTCGCCGGTTCCCAGGGCGGCGGGGGCGGCGGGGCCGCCGGTGATGTCGCCGAAGGGTTCGAGCCGGCTCGCGCCGACGAGCAGGGCGGAGATGACCAGTTCCGCGAAGGGGTGGGGGCCGTCCTCTCCGGTGAGCCGGACCCGCAGGGCGATGCGGGCGCCGCGGGGCTCCTTGCGGATGCCGAGGACGTCCAGGGTGACGGTGACCTGTTCGCCGGGGCGGACCGGGCGCAGGGTGCGGATGTCCTGGCCGAGGTGGACCACGGAGACCGGGCCCGGTTCGGCCGCGGTGAGTGCGGCGACGGTCTGTTCGGCGAGGGTGTGGGCGAGGACGAAGGTGTGGACGGGTGAGGCCTGGCCGGGCCGGGCGGTGGGCAGGCCGGACCGGGCGGCGCCGCGGTAGTCGGTGATCTCGGGTTCGGTGACGGTCAGGGTGCGGACCGGGGAGGGCAGCGACAGGGTGGTCATACCGGCGTCACCACCACGGAGGAGTTGTGGCCGCCGAATCCGAAGGAGTTCGTGATCGCGGGTCCCGGGCGCACGGCGCGGGGTGCGCCGTGCACGACGTCGATGTCCATTCCTGGCTCCTGCTGTTCGTGGTTGGCGGTGGGCGGCACCTCGCAGTGGTGCATGGCCTGCACGGTGGCGATGAGTTCGACGGCCCCGGCGGCGCCGATGAGGTGGCCGATGACCGACTTGGGTGCGGTGACGGGCGGCTGGGCGGTGCCGAACACCTTGGTGAGGGCGGCCGCCTCGGACCGGTCGTTGTACGGGGTGGAGGTGCCGTGCGCGTTGACGTGCACGATGTCCGAGGGGGTGAGGCCGGCGTCGGCGATGGCTGCGGCCATGGCGGCGGCGGCGCCCGCGCCGTCGGGCAGGGGCATGGCGAGGTGGTGGGCGTCGGCGGTGGCGGCGTAGCCGGCGACCAGTCCGTACGTTGTGGCCCCGCGGGCCCTGGCGTCGTCGAGGCGTTCCAGGACGACGAAGCCGGCTCCCTCGCCCATCACGAAGCCGTCGCGGTCCTTGTCGAAGGGGCGGGAGGCGTGTTCGGGGTCGTCGTTGCGGAAGGAGACGGCGCTGAGGTTGCCGAAGCCTGCCAGGGTGACGGGGGTGAGGGTGTGTTCGGTGCCGCCGGCGATGACGAGGTCGGCGCGGCCGGTCTGCAGGAGCATCAGGGCGTGGCCGATGGCGTCGGCGCCGCTGGCGCAGGTGTTGGCGACGGTCAGGGCGGGTCCGGTCCAGCCGAGCCGGATGGCGATCTGGGCGGCGGCGGCGTTGGGCATCGTCATCAGCGGCATCAGCGGGTTGACCCGGGCCGGGCCGCCTTCGGTGAAGTGGGCGGATTCCAGGTCGCTGGTGGCGCGGCCGCCGACGGCGTTGCCGACGACGATGGCGGTGCGGCCGGCTTCGGCGGTGGGTGATCCGGCGTCGCGGTGGGCGGCGAGGGCCGCGGCCGTGCCGTAGTGGGCGAAGGGGTCCATCCGGCGGGCTTCCTTGGCCGGGACGAGGCCGGTGAGGCCCTCCAGGCCGCGGACCCGGCAGCCGATGCGCACGCGGTGGCGGCTGAGGTCGATGTGGGTGAGTTCGGCGGCGGTGGACCGGCCGGCCCGCAGCGTGTGCCACAGCTCGTCCGGGGTGCACCCGCCGGGGGTGACCACGCCCATGCCGGTGATGGCGACGGGCGGCTGCGCCGTGCTGCCCCTGGACGGTGAAGGCATGTCTGCTCCCTGAGGCGGACTGAAGAGGGGTGGAGAGGTGCGGCGGGGTGCGGGCGGTCGCGGTGGGGCGGTCAGATGATCCGGCACTCGCGGGCCGACGTGATGAGGGCCTCGGCGGCGAAGTCGATGTCGGAGGTGGTGTGGGCGGCGGTGATGGCGATGCGCAGCCGGGCCAGGTCGTTGGGGACGGCCGGGGTGACGACGGGCAGTCCGATCGCGCCGTTCTTGCGGTAGGCGGTGGCGAGGTCGTAGGCGGACTCGTCGGAGCCGGCGATGACCGGGACGACTGCGGTCTCGCTGTCGACGGTGCTGATGCCCGCCTGGTTGAGGAGGGTGCGGAAGCGGGCGGATTCGCGCTGGATGAACTGGACCCGCTGCGGTTCGCGCTGCATGATCCGCAGGGATTCCAGGGCGGCGCCGGTCTGTGCTCCGCCGAGGGCGGCGGAGAAGAGGAAGGGGCGGGCGGCGTAGCGCAGGTGGTGGACGAGTTCGGCGGAGCCGGCGACCCAGCCGCCCATGGAGGGGATGGCCTTGGAGAGGGTGCCGAGCTTGATGTCGACCTTCGCCTCGTGGTGGAAGTGCTCCTCGATGCCCTTGCCGGTGGCGCCGATGACGCCGAGGGCGTGGGCCTCGTCGACCATCAGGAGCGCGTTGTGGGCGTCGCAGACCTTGCGCAGGTCGACCAGGGGGGCGATGTCGCCGTCCATGGAGTAGACGCTGTCGACGATGACGAGGCGGACGCCGGTGTCGGGGGCGGCGGCGAGGCGGCGTTCCAGGTGGGTGACGTCGTTGTGGCGGAAGCGGGTGACGGTGGCGCCGGAGAGCTTGCAGCCGTCGACGATGCTGGCGTGGTCGTACTTGTCGATGAAGACGGTGTCGCCGGGGCCGACGATGGCGCCGACGGTGCCGACGTTGGCGGCGTAGCCGGAGCCGAAGACCAGAGCCCGCTCGCGGCCGGCGACCTTGGCGACCTCGGCCTCCAGTTCCTCGTGGAGGGGGGTGGTGCCGGCCAGGGCGCGCACGCCGTGGTTGCCGGTGCCGTAGCGGTCGACGGCGGCCTTGGCGGCGGAGACGACCCGCTCGTCGCCGGCGAGTCCGAGGTAGGAGTAGCCGGACATCATCAGCAGGCGGCGGCCGTCCTGGTCCGCGTACGCGGAGTCGCGCTCGGCCGTGTAGGCCACGAAGCTGTTCTTGCGGTTGGGCTCGTACTCCAGGGACCGGACCCGGTCGCGGAAGTAGGCCAGCTTCGGCTCGAGGCGGTCCCAGGCAGCGGATGCGTTCACGTGCTTCTCCTCATCGCGATCGTCCGGCGGACCCGGAACTCCATCGTTGCCCTGCCGTTTCTCCGGCCGGGCTCTAGTGGAATTCCATTAAGACTCGTGGGGCGCAATAGCAGCGCAAGAGCGCGGCTGCAGCGGGACCACAGCAGGACTGCAGCGGTGCTCGAAATACGAAAGGGAATGGCCCGACCTCGGGTTTTATTCGGTCGGAAATGTTTGCCGACCGCTGTTGACATGCGGAGAAGGCCCGCCGGTATCCTCTGAATCGCACGGACTTGGGGGACACGGCCGGAAGCCGACCGTTTCGGAGAGTGCATAGTGCTGATCAGACTCATAGGTCTTGTCACGATCGAGCCGGACGGAGCACCGCCTCAACACCTCTCGAGCGCCCAGGCGCAGGTCGCGTTCGCCCGGCTGCTCCTGGAGCGGGCCGGCGGCACGGACCGTGACCAACTGGCCGAGACCGTATGGCCCGAGGGGCTGCCGGACACGTGGGCCTCGGCCCTGCGGAGCCTGGTGAGCCGGGTGCGTACGTTCGTCACGACGCCGCAGGACCGGCCGGGGGCCACTCCCCTGGTCTCCCAGGGCGGCCGCTACCTGCTGCGGGTGCCGCAGGACGCGGTGGTGGACGTGGAGGTCGCCGAGACCGCGCTGGCCGAGGCCTCCGAGGCGTACGCGGAGGGGGCCTACGCGGTGGCGCAGCAGCTCGCGGCGGGCGCGGTGTCGAACCTGCGCGGCTCGTTCCTGCCCTCGCACGAGGGCGAGTGGGTCAACGCGATGCGCGAACAGCTGGAGGAGCTGCGGCTGAAGGCGCTGGAGACGGCGAGCCTGTCCTCGTCCGCGCTGGGTGACGAGCATCATGCGCTGCGGTACGCGGAGGAGGCGGTGCGCCGTGCCCCGTTCCGGGAGAGCGCCTACCGCTGCCGGATGGCGGCCCACACCCGGGCGGGCAACCGTGCGGAGGCGTTGCGCAGTTACCAGCAGCTGCGGGAGGTGCTGGCGGAGGAGCTGGGCATCGATCCGGCGCCGGAGACGGAGGCCGCGTACCTGGAGCTGCTGCGCACTCCCGAGCCCCGGCCGGCGGTGCGTTCCCTGACCTGCCTGGACCCGGTGCTGATGGGGGTGTTCGAGGTGGATCACCGCATGCCGGTCCCCCGCCCGTGCTCGCTGGCCGACCACGGCTGTGTCACGCACCGCATGCCGTCCCCCTCCTCTCCCGCCGCCTGATCCGGACACGGAAGGGCCGCCGCCGCGCGGGTGGGCGGCGGCGGCTGCGGGGGCCCCGCCGCCCGGGCCCCCCGGCCCCGGGTGCCCGGGCGCCGGCCATCCCCGGTGCGCGGAGGGGGGGTGGCCGG
>NZ_JBSGXU010000140.1:0-21837 GCF_053610205.1 Streptomyces sp. NPDC054932
GCACCGGGCCACCGGTCTTGGTACAGCAGTACCTAGCAGCCGAGCAGACGGCTGCCGAGGTAGGCCTGGATCTGGTCCAGGGAGACGCGCTCCTGCTTCATGGTGTCGCGCTCGCGCACGGTCACCGCGTTGTCGTCCAGGGTGTCGAAGTCGACGGTGACGCAGAACGGGGTACCGATCTCGTCCTGGCGGCGGTAGCGGCGGCCGATGGCGCCCGCGTCGTCGAACTCGATGTTCCAGTTCTTGCGCAGGTCGGCGGCGAGGCCCTTGGCCTTCGGCGACAGCTGGGCGTTGCGGGACAGCGGCAGGACGGCGACCTTGATCGGGGCCAGGCGCGGGTCGAAGCGCATCACGGTGCGCTTCTCCATGACGCCCTTGGCGTTCGGCGCCTCGTCCTCGACGTACGCGTCGAGCATGAAGGCGAGCATGGCGCGGTTGACACCGGCCGCCGGCTCGATGACGTACGGGGTGTAGCGCTCGCCGGACTCCTGGTCCAGGTAGGTCAGGTTCTGACCGGAGGCGGCGGAGTGGGCCTTGAGGTCGAAGTCGGTGCGGTTGGCCACGCCCTCGAGCTCGGAGAACTCGCTACCACCGAAGTTGAAGCGGTACTCGATGTCGGCGGTGCGCTTCGAGTAGTGGGACAGCTTCTCCTTCGGGTGGTCGTACCAGCGGATGTTCTCCTCACGGATGCCGAGGTCGCGGTACCAGTTCCACCGCTCCTGCATCCAGTACTCCTGCCACTGCTCGTCCTCGCCCGGCTTGACGAAGAACTCCATCTCCATCTGCTCGAACTCACGGGTGCGGAAGATGAAGTTGCCCGGAGTGATCTCGTTCCGGAAGGACTTGCCCATCTGCGCGATGCCGAAGGGCGGCTTCTTCCGCGAGGTGGTCTGCACGTGGGCGAAGTTGGTGAAGATGCCCTGGGCGGTCTCGGGGCGCAGGTACGCCTTGGAACCGGTGTCCTGGGTCGGGCCGAGGTGGGTCTCCAGCATGCCGGAGAACTGCTTGGGCTCGGTGAACTGGCCCTTCACACCACAGTTGGGGCAGTTGATGTCGGCGAGACCATTGGCGGGCACACGGCCGTGCTTGGCCTCGTACGCCTCTTCAAGGTGGTCCGCGCGGTGGCGCTTGTGGCAGGAGGTGCACTCGGTCAGCGGGTCCGAGAAAGTGGCGACGTGGCCGGAGGCCACCCACACCTCGGGAGCCAGGATCACGGACGAGTCGATACCGACAATGTCCTCACGCCCGGTGACCATCGCCTTCCACCACTGGCGCTTGATGTTCTCCTTGAGCTCGACACCCAGCGGGCCGTAATCCCAGGCGGCCTTGGAGCCGCCGTAGATCTCACTGCACGGGAAAACGAAGCCACGGCGCTTGCTCAGGCTGACGATGGTGTCGATCTTGTCGGCGGCCACGGTGCTCTCTTCATTACGAGGACGAACGGCGAAGCCTTTAGGTTACCGGCGCCCGCACCCCCCCTTTCAAATCGGTTCCCCTTGCAGCGCCTCCCGCCCGGGCCCCCCACCTGGGTTTTTGACAATCGTTTCCATCTTTGATGAAAATGGATGTCATGAACGTACGACGCCTCATACCCACCGCCGCCCTCGCCGGAGCCGTCGCCCTCGGCGCCACGGCCCTGACCGCCTGCTCCGGAGCCGGCGCCGCCGGCAGCAAGGACGGCAAGATCGCGGTGACGGCGTCGTTCTACCCGATGCAGTTCCTCGCCGAGCAGATCGGCAAGGAGCACGTGAAGGTCGACGGCCTGACCAAGCCCGGCGTCGAACCGCACGACCTGGAGATCACCCCGAGGCAGACCGCACAGCTCGGCGAGGCCGACGTGGTCCTCTACCTCAAGAGCCTGCAGCCCGCCGTCGACAAGGCGGTCGCCCAGTCCGGCGTGAAGAACGTCGTCGACGCCGCGACCCTCACCGCGCTGGAGGTCCACGGCGCCGGCCACGACCACGGGGCCGAGGAGGGCCACGCCGAGGGCGAGGGCCACGACCACGACCACGCGGAGGGCGGCCGGGATCCGCACGTCTGGCTCGACCCGGTCAAGTACGCGGAGATCGCCAAGGGCGTCGGCGCGGCCCTGGAGAAGGCCGACCCCGGTCACGCCGCGGACTACAGGAAGAACAGCGACGAACTGGTCGGCAAACTGACCGCGCTGGACACGGAGTTCAAGGACGGCCTGAAGAACACCGCGTCCAGGACCTTCATCACCACCCACTCCGCCTTCGGCTACCTCGCCGAGCGCTACGGCCTCGACCAGGAGTCCATCGCCGGCGTCGACCCCCAGTCCGAGCCGAGCCCGGCCCGGATGAAGGAACTCCAGGGGCTCGCGAAGCAGGAGAATGTCTCCACCGTGTTCTTCGAGGCCCTGGCCAGTGACAAGACGGCCAAGACCCTCGCCGCGGACACGGGCCTGAAGACCGATGTCCTCGACCCGCTCGAGGGAATCACCGACAAGTCCCAGGGCGCTGACTACTTCGAGGTCATGCGGTCCAACCTGAAGAACCTCCAGAAGGCGCTCGGAGCCAAGTAGATGACAGCAGCAACGGAGGCGCGAGCCATGCAGTCCACGCCACCCCAAGCAGCGGACCGACCCGTCATATCCCTGCGCGGGGCCAAGGCCTCGCTCGGCTCGCGCACCGTGCTGCGCGGCATAGACCTCACCGTCCACCGCGGTGAGGTCGTCGCACTGCTCGGCGCCAACGGCTCCGGCAAGTCCACGGCCGTCCGCGCCGTGGTCGGCCAGGTCCCCCTGACCGACGGCGCGCTCTCCCTCTTCGGCACCGACTTCAAGCGCTTCCGCGACTGGTCGCGCATCGGGTACGTCCCGCAGCGCACCACCGCCGCCAGCGGCGTCCCCGCCACCGTCCGCGAGGTCGTCTCCGCGGGCCGGATCGCCCGCTCCCGCTTCGGGATCCTGCGCAGGGCCGACAAGGCCGCCGTCGAGCGCGCCCTGGCCCTGGTCGACATGGAGGAGCAGGCCGCCGCCTCGGTCAACGCCCTCTCCGGCGGCCAGCACCAGCGCGTGCTCATCGCCCGGGCCCTCGCCGTCGAACCAGAACTGCTGATCATGGACGAGCCGATGGCCGGCGTGGACCTCGCCAACCAGGAGGTCCTCGCGAGCGCCCTGCGCGAACAGAAGGCCCTCGGCACCACCGTCCTCCTCGTCCTGCACGAGCTGGGCCCGCTGGAACCACTGATCGACCGGGCCGTCGTCCTGCGCGACGGCTGCGTCGTCCACGACGGCCCGCCCCCGGAGGCGGTCGGCCAGCATGCCCTGCCCGGCCACGACCACGTACACCCCCACGCGGCGCACGACGCCGAGCCCCTGCGGACGGGACTGCTCAGCTGATGGACCTCTTCGAATACGCCTTCATGCAGCGGGCCCTGATCGCGGCCGCCCTCGTCGGCATCACGGCGCCCGCGATCGGCACGTACCTCGTCCAGCGCCGCCAGGCCGTCATGGGCGACGGCATCGGCCACGTGGCCATGACCGGTGTCGCCCTCGGCTTCCTGCTCAACACCAGCCCGGTGTGGACGGCCTCCCTGGTCTGCGTCGTCGGCGCGGTGGGCATGGAGTACATCCGCTCGCGCGGGAAGACCAGCGGCGACATCGCGCTCGCCATGCTCTTCTACGGCGGCCTGGCCGGCGGCGTCCTGATCATCAACCTCGCCGGCGGCTCCGCCGCCAACCTGAGCGCCTACCTCTTCGGCGGCATCACCGCCGTCGCGCCGCAGGACGTCACGGCCGCGGTGATCCTCACCGCGTTCGTCCTCGCCGTCACCATCGGGCTGCGCCGCCAGCTGTTCGCCATCAGCCAGGACGAGGAATTCGCCCGCGTCACCGGCCTGCCGGTGCGCGCGCTGAACCTCCTGATGGCCGTCACGGCCGCCCTCACCGTCACCGTGGCGATGCGCATCGTCGGCCTGTTGCTGGTCAGCGCCATGATGGTGATCCCCGTCGCGGCCGCCCAGCGGGTCACCCGCGGGTTCGCGGCGACGCTGACGCTGGCCATGGTGATCGGCGTGACGGTCTCCCTCAGCGGCGTGACCACCACGTACTACCTCGACGCACCCTCCGGCGCGGCGATCGTGCTGCTCGCCATCGCCGTGTTCGTCCTGATGACCGCCGTGTCGGCGCCGCTGGCCAGGCGCCGGGCGAAAACGGCCCGCGCCGCCGCCGAAGAGGTCTGCACGAGGGACGATGTGAAGGTCTAGATGAGTCGGCCGCCTGGCACAATGGGCCGAGGCCGATACGAGGAGGAACCGGTGGCGACTGCGCCTGGCGAGATGAATACCGCGCCAGTACGAGGACGATCCACCCGGCAACGGGCCGCGGTCGCTGCGGCACTGGACGAGGTGGACGAGTTCCGCAGCGCGCAGGAACTCCACGACATGCTCAAGCACCGCGGCGACTCCGTGGGCCTGACCACCGTCTACCGCACGCTCCAGTCGCTCGCGGACGCCGGCGAGGTGGACGTTCTGCGCACCAGCGACGGCGAGTCCGTCTACCGCCGCTGCTCCACCGGCGATCACCACCACCACCTGGTCTGCCGCAAGTGCGGCAAGGCGGTGGAGGTGGAGGGCCCGGCCGTGGAGAAGTGGGCGGAGTCCATCGCGGCCGAGCACGGCTATGTGAACGTGGCGCACACGGTGGAGATCTTCGGTACCTGCGCCGACTGCGCGGCGACCGCCCAGCCGTAGCGGCGACCGCCCAGCGGTAGCGGCGGCCGCCCGGATCGCCCGGGCCCTGTCCGGGCGACAGGACCTGGACGGTCTAGAGCCGCTCCAGCTTCCCGTCCAGGAGCGCCCGCAGCGCGTCCTGCTCCCCGGGGTCCGCGAGGCCCCGCTTGGGCAGCAACGCCCCGCCGAGCACCTGCTTGTCGCCGGTGAAGACCATGAAGGTCGAGGGGGTCTCCGCGTAGCCCGACAGCGCGCTCCAGCGCAGGTGGGTGGAGCCCTGCGCGGAGTCGACGGTCACGCCCCCGCCGTCGACGACCGCCCGGCACTCCCCCGCCGCCGCCAGCAGCCCGCGGGTCGACCGGGCCATGAACCGGTGGCCGAACAGCGCGAAGGCCCAGCCGAAGAGGCCCACCACGGTCAGCGCCACGGCGGACCCGACCGACCCGCCGTCCTGCGCGACGAGGACGGCGGCGTACGACGGCCCCACCATGCCGATGAGGAAGAACGGCAGGCGCTGGCGACGGCCCGCCTTCGACCGGCCGCGGGCCCGCAGGCCCTCCGCCATGTCGGCGACGGTCGGCGTGTAGCGGAGCTCGACAGCCCGCCCCGCCGACGCCGACTCGTGTATCCGGTACAGCTGGTCCCCGCCCGTGTCGTCCATGAGCGGGGATCTTAGTGCCGGGTCAGGCCGAGCCCTCGGCCTGGTTCGGGACGGCCCCGCCGAAGCGGCGGTCGCGCTGGGCGTACTCCAGGCAGGCCTGCCAGAGGTTGCGCCGGTCGAAGTCGGGCCACAGGACGTCCTGGAAGACCATCTCGGCGTACGCGCTCTGCCAGATCAGGTAGTTGGAGGTGCGCTGCTCGCCGCTGGGGCGCAGGAAGAGGTCCACGTCCGGCATGTCCGGGTAGTACATGTACTTCGCGAAGGTCTTCTCGTTCACCTTCGACGGGTCCAGCCGGCCCGCCGCGACGTCGCGGGCGATGGCCTGCGCCGCGTCCGCGATCTCCGCGCGGCCGCCGTAGTTGACGCAGAAGTACAGGGTCATGGCGTCGTTGTCGACGGTCTGCTCCTGGGCGACCTGGAGCTCCTGGACGACCGACTTCCACATCTTCGGCATGCGGCCGACCCAGCGGATACGGATGCCCAGCTCGTTCATCTCGTCGCGGCGGCGCCGGATGACATCGCGGTTGAAGTTCATGAGGAAGCGGACCTCGTCGGGCGAGCGCTTCCAGTTCTCCGTCGAGAAGGCGTAGAGCGAGAGGTTCTTGACGCCCATCTCCAGGCAGCCCTTGAGCACGTCGAGCACGACGCCCTCGCCGACCTTGTGGCCCTCGGTGCGCGGCAGACCGCGCTCCTTGGCCCAGCGGCCGTTGCCGTCCATGACGACCGCGACGTGGTTCGGGACCAGGTCACCGGGGATCTTCGGCGGGACCGCGCCGGAGGGGTGCGGTTCGGGAACCTTGTACTCGCGGCGAGAGCGCCCCAGAATCCCGCGTCGTGCCATGTGCCCAGCTCCTATTTCTCGACGTATCGCAGGGAGCGTAGCCCGCGCTCCAGATGCCAGTGCAAATAGGCGGACACCAGCCCGCTGCCCTCCCGCACGTGACGCGCCTCGCACGCGTCGGCATGCCCCCAGTCGCCCGTCAGCAGGGCGCTGAGCAGGGCGATGGCCTCCGACGAGGGTACGACGCTGCCGGGCACCCGGCAGTCCCCGCATATGACCCCGCCCGCGGCGACGGAAAAGTGCCGGTTGGGTCCGTGGATGCCGCACTTCGCGCAGTTCTCGAAGCTGGGCGCGTAGCCGTTGACGGCGAGGGAGCGCAGCAGGAAGGCGTCGAGGATCAGGTGGGGCTCGTGCTCGCCGCGCGAGAGCGTGCGCAGGGCGCCGACGAGCAGCAGGTACTGCTGCACGGCGGGCTCGCCCTCGTTCTCGGTGAACCGCTCGGCGGTCTCCAGCATGGCGGTGCCGGCGGTGTAGCGGGCGTAGTCGGTGACGATGCCGTTGCCGTACGGGGCGATGATCTCGGTCTGGGTGCAGAGCGGGAGGCTGCGGCCGATCAGTTCGCTGCCCCGGGCGAAGAACTGCACGTCGGCGTGGGAGAAAGGTTCCAGCCGGGCGCCGAATTTGGACTTCGTGCGCCGGACGCCGCGGGCGACGGCCCGCACCCGGCCGTGGCCGCGGGTCAGCAGCGTGATGATGCGGTCCGCCTCACCCAGTTTCTGGGTGCGCAGCACGATGCCGTCGTCGCGGAACAGACTCATGCGCCCATTGTCCCGTACGGCGGCGGGACGGCGGGCAGTGCGTCGCTCCGGTGGA
This sequence comes from Streptomyces sp. NPDC054932, assembly GCF_053610205.1. Taxonomy (NCBI): domain Bacteria; kingdom Bacillati; phylum Actinomycetota; class Actinomycetes; order Kitasatosporales; family Streptomycetaceae; genus Streptomyces; species Streptomyces sp. NPDC054932. The sequence goes on from NZ_JBSGXU010000140.1 coordinate 7,008, forward strand.
CGGCAGCGACCCCGGCCGGGCGCGGGGCCCGGCCGGGGTCACCCCTTGGGAGGGTCAGGAGGTCGGGGTCCGGGCCGCTTCGCCCTCACCCGACTGGGCCGGTACGGCTGCCGCGGATTCCTCGCCCGCCGCCGGCTGGGCGGGCAGTTCGACCTTGGGGGCGTCGTGTGCGTCGTCCTTGCCCAGGCCGTTGAAGACCAGGTTGAGGACGATGGCGGCCGTGGCACCGAGCGTCACACCGCTGTTGAGCAGGGAGGACAGGTCCGGGTCCATGTGCTTGGTGAAGAAGACCGGGACGGTCGCGGGGAGCAGGGCGAAGGCGAGGGAGACGCCGACGATCAGCGCGTTCTTCTCCTCCTTCAGGTCCACCTTGGCCAGGGTCTGGATGCCGGCCAGGGCGACCATGGCGAACATGACGGTCGCGGCGCCGCCGAGGACCCCGTGCGGGACGGCGGCGACGATCGCGGCGGCCTTGGGCAGCAGACCCAGGATGATCATGAAGACACCCGCGGCGACGACCACGAACCTGCTCTTCACCTTCGTCATCCGCACCAGGCCGACGTTCTCCGCGAAGGCCACGTACGGGAAGGAGTTGAGGACACCGCCGAGGGCGGTCGCGGCACCGTCGGCACGCAGGGCGCGGGCCACGGTCTCGCTGTCGACGTCCTTGCCGACGATGTCGCCGACGGCGTAGGTGTCACCGGTCGTCTCGACCATGGTGATCAGCATGACGATGAGCATCAGGACGATCGGGAACCACTCGAACTTCGGGACACCGAAGTGGAAGGGGGTGGTGACGCCGATCCACTCGGACTTGCTGACGTCGCCGAACTTCGCGTCCCCGAGGAGGAAGGCGACGGTGGTGCCGACGACCAGGCCGAGGAGGATCGAGATGCTGGAGAGGAACGGCTTGCCGATCTTCATCAGGACGAGGATGAAGAGCATCGTGCCGCCGGCGTAGGCGAAGTTCTTCGGGTCTCCGAAGTCGGGGCTGCCGAGGCCGCCGGCCGCGTCGTTGAGACCGACCGGGATCAGGACGATGCCCAGCACGGTGATCACCGTTCCGGTGACGACCGGCGGGAACAGCCGCATGACGGTCCGGAATGCCTTGGCCGGCAGCCAGGCGAAGGCGAAGGTGGCGATACCGGCGGTGATCACCGCGCCGTAGATGACCAGGAGGGCGGCGGTACCTCCCCCGGCGCCGAGGCCGATGGCGATCATCGGGGAGACCGCGGTGAAGGTCACGCCCTGGATCAGTGGCAGTCGCGCACCGATCCGGCCTATGCCCCAGGCCTGGATGATCGACGCGATGCCGCAGGTGAAGAGGTCTGCGTTGATCAGATAGACCAGCTGTTCAGGGCTCAGCTTCAGCGCGTTGCCGACGATGATCGGAACGATCACCGCGCCGGCGTAGAAGGCGAGTACGTGCTGGAAGCCGTACAGCGCGAGCTTGGGGACGGGGAGCACCTCGTCGACCGGGTGCGTGCTCTGCTCTCCGTCGGTGGAAAGCCGGGCGGCGACACGTGCCATCTCAGCCTTGCCCTTCAAGGTAGGTAAGTGAGAGGAGATCTGGTTGTCCCTGGGCGCAGTGGGTCGCTAACCCGTTGATACGCCAGGGTTGTCAGTGCGTTCACGGTGAGGTGAATCGAAGCCGCGCTGTGTTAACGGCGCCGTCTTGTCGTGTGACCGGAATTGAACGCCTGTGGGGGGCCTCACAGATATCGTCGACTTCTACAAACTGTTGACCTTCGAGCGGGCCCGATCTGTAGGTTTCTCCAGTGGTGCGAAGCTCTCGGCAGGGGTATGCGAAAAGAGGTTCGGAACCGAGTGTTCCCGCCGCGCGACCGCGAAGCACATATGCCATGACGTGCGGATACGCGGTTTGCAGCCCTTCGGGCAGGCAAACTCGAAGGCGCTGTTCCGGCCGTCCGACTGGTGGACACATCGGGCACAGAGGGCACTCCCGTGCCCTTCACACGGCGTTCACGCGTCCCGAAATCGGCCCTGCGAGGCCGGATCGTTACGTCGCAGGAGGCCGTTTCGGGCGGATCCTGCCCACGGACCGGACACGGAACGGCCCTGCGCCGGTTCCCCGGGCAGGGCCTCGTGTCCGATCCGCGGAATCCGGCTACGGCGCGCGTACCGCCGAGAGCAGTCGGGCCACCTCGTCCGTGTCGATCCGCAGCGCCGAGCCGACCGTGGCGAGCACCTCGCGCTCGGCCGGGGTGTACGGGCCGTCCGCGAGCGCGATACGGGCCCCCTGGAGCAGGATCGACTCCCGGCCCGGGCCCGCCAGGTGCGGAGCCAGCGGCTCCAGGGCCTCGTGGAGCTCTATCGACAGTGCGGCCCCGCAGCACTCGGGGACGTCGTACAGCCCGAGCCGGCCCTCGTCCGTGGACAGCGCCTCCACGAGGGACTCCAGCTGCCCCTCGGTGCAGTCCTGGAAGCCCGCGGCCCGTACGGCGCCCACCGCGGCCTCCAGCGCGCCGCGCGAGGCCGTTCCGCCCGCGGTGAGCACGGCCAGCGCCACGGTGTGCACGGCGTCGCGCAGCAGGGCCGTGAAACGGGTCGTGGTGAGGTGGTCCAGGACGTCCGTGTCGAAGCGCGCACGGCAGCCCTGGCACTCGATGACAGGCCCGGCCTGCCCGCGGGGCACCAGCGGCACCCCGAGAACGGTGAACCGGCGCCGTCCGGTGCGCCGGCGGTAGTTGCGGTCGCCACCGCAGGCCGGGCAGAAGAACTCCCCGTCGCCCACGGTGCTCCAGGTGGTACGGGTGCCCCAGACCGTCAGCTTCCGGCCGTCCCCACCCCGAACTGGCAGCACGTCGCACCTCCGTAACCTTCCGGCAACATCGCCGGGTTGGCGTGATGTTAGCCACATCGATGAGGATGCGTCAGTCGTGTGACAAGACAACATCTCCCGCGCCCCGGACTTGGCCGGTCTGCGCCCCCGACATCCCCGCGTCCCCTCCCCGTGCCCTCTAGGGTTCGCCGCATGAACGAGAAGTCCTGTCTGGTCACCGGCGCCGCGAGCGGGATCGGCCGCGCCACCGCCCTGCTGCTGGCCCGCTCCGGAGCCCGGGTGACCGCGGCCGACATCAATGGCCCCGGGGTCGAGGCACTGCGTACGGAATTGGCCGCCGAGGGGTGCGCGATCACGGCTGTCGCCGGTGACGTCGCCGATCCGGAGGCCAATCGTGCGATGGTCACGGCCGCCGTGGGGGCCTACGGGCGCCTGGACGTCGCCGTGGCGAACGCCGGGGTGCTCCCCCTGTCCGACGTACGGGAGACCAGCCCCGAGGACTGGGACCACGTCATGGCGGTCGACGGCCGCGGGATGTTCCTGACCTGCAAGTACGCCATCGAGGCGATGACCGCGCAGCCGCGTCCCGGCGGCGCGCTGGTCTGCGTGTCCTCGATCTCGGGCGTCGCCGGGCAGGCGCGCCAGGCCGCGTACGGGCCCGCGAAGTTCGTGGCGTCCGGGCTGACCAAGCACCTCGCGGTGGAGTGGGCCGCGCACGGGATCCGGGTCAACGCGGTGGCACCGGGAACCATCCGTACGGAGCGGGTGATCGCGCTGAAGGACGAGCCGGGCGGGCCCGAGTACCTGTCGGAGATCGCGGGGGCGCACCCGATGGGCCGGCTCGGCGAGCCGGAGGAGGTGGCCCGGGTCATCGCCTTCCTGGCCTCGGACGCGGCCTCGTTCGTGACGGGCGTGGTCCTGCCGGTGGACGGCGGCTACCTGGCCCGCTGAGCCGGCGCGGGGACGACGGAACCCCGCCCCCCTCACGGAGGGAAGGGAAGGGGGCGGGGTTCACGTACGGAGGATCAGCGGCCCGCGCGGTTGACGGCGGAGATGACCGCCTTCAGGGAGGCGCGGGTGGTGTTGGCGTCGATGCCGATGCCCCACAGGACACGGCCGTCGATCGCGCACTCGATGTACGAGGCGGCGACCGCGGAGGCGCCCTCGCTCATGGTGTGCTCGGTGTAGTCCAGCAGGCGGGCGTCGATGCCGATGCCGGCCAGCGCGTCGAAGAAGGCCGAGATCGGACCGTTGCCGGTGCCGTTCAGGACCGTGTCCACACCGTCCACGACCGCCTCGACGGTCAGCGTGTCCGTGCCGTCCTTGTCGGTGGCGGTGGAACCGGAACGCAGCTGGATGCGGCCCCACGGGTTCTCGGGGTTGGGCAGGTACTCGTCCTCGAAGACCGACCAGATCGCCTTCGGCGTGACCTCTCCGCCCTCGGAGTCGGTCTTGGCCTGGATGATCCGGGAGAACTCGATCTGCATGCGGCGCGGCAGGTCCAGCTTGTGGTCGTTCTTCAGGACGTACGCGATGCCGCCCTTGCCGGACTGCGAGTTGACGCGGATGACCGCCTCGTAGGAGCGGCCGACGTCCTTCGGGTCGATCGGCAGGTACGGAACGGCCCACTCGATGTCGTCGACGGTCTTGCCCCGGGCGGCCGCGTCGGCCTCCATGGCGTCGAAGCCCTTCTTGATGGCGTCCTGGTGGGAGCCGGAGAAGGCGGTGTAGACGAGGTCGCCCGCGTAGGGGTGGCGCGGGTGGACCTCCATCTGGTTGCAGTACTCGCTGGTGCGACGGATCTCGTCGATCTGCGAGAAGTCGATCTGCGGGTCGATGCCCTGGGAGAACAGGTTCATGCCCAGGGTGATCAGGTCGACGTTGCCGGTGCGCTCGCCCTGCCCGAACAGACAGCCCTCGATGCGGTCGGCGCCGGCCATCAGGGCCAGCTCGGCGGCGGCGACGGCGGTGCCGCGGTCGTTGTGCGGGTGGACGGAGATGCAGACGTGCTCGCGGCGGGTCAGGTTGCGGGCCATCCACTCGAAGCGGTCCGCGTGCGTGGACGGCGTCGAGCGCTCCACGGTGGCGGGCAGGTTCAGGATGATCTCGCGGCCCTCGGCCGGCTGCCAGACGTCACAGACGGCCTCGCAGACCTCCAGGGCGAAGTCCAGCTCGGTGTCGGTGAAGATCTCCGGGCTGTACTGGTAGCCGAAGGTGGTCTCGGGACCCAGCAGCTTCTCGGCGTACTCCATGACCAGGCGGGTGCCGTCGACGGCGATCTGCTTGATCTGCTCCTTGGAGCCGCGGAAGACGACCCGGCGGAAGGTCGGGGCCGTCGCGTTGTACAGGTGGACGGTGGCGCGCTTCGCGCCGACCAGGGACTCCACGGTCCGCTCGATCAGGTCCTCGCGGGCCTGGGTCAGTACGGAGATGGTGACGTCGTCCGGGATCGCGCCCTCTTCGATGATGGAGCGCACGAAGGCGAAGTCGGTCTCGCCGGAGGAGGGGAAGCCGACCTCGATCTCCTTGTAGCCCATGCGCACCAGCAGGTCGAACATCTCGCGCTTGCGGGCGGGGGTCATCGGGTCGATCAGCGACTGGTTGCCGTCGCGCAGGTCGGTGGAGAGCCAGCGGGGAGCCTTGGTGACGCGGGCGTCCGGCCAGGTGCGGTCGGGGATGTCGACCTGCTCGTAGCGGCCGTACTTGTGGATCGGCATCCTGGAGGATTTTTGGGTGTGGGTCGCGTTCGTGATGGGCGTGGGGCGACCGACAAAAGGCTGCTGGCTCATGGCGTTGGGCTCCTCGCGTGTCCGCGTGTAGTTCGCTGGGACGGCCGACGGCGGTCGTAAAAACCGCAACACCAAACTCCGCGGGGAGGGGGTCGGCCTACGACTACAGACCCTCGCCGCGGCAGCTAAGGAGAAGCAGCCCGAAACGCATGATGGGCCGAGCCTATCCGAGCCGCGCCGTATCGCGAGGACCTGTTTCAGTATGCAAGACCCAGGGGTCCGATTTGCACCAAATGTGAGCCAAGCCTCTTTCGTTCCGCCCGGGTCCGGTCGTTCCGTCAATCCGGCGCCACCGCTTTCAGACAAGTGAATGAATCATGGTCGCAGGTAGTGACACCGTCATGACCCACTGCCACATTGCCGGGCATGGATGCCTCCCACACCCACCGCCATCACCCCGTCTTCTGCACCGTCGTACCGCCGCACCTCCTCGACAAGGCCGCCCTGTCCGAGGACTCCCGCCGCGCCGACCTCGCCCAGCGCACCCTCGAACGCGACTCCCTGCTGCGCACCCGGCGCCGGGTCACCGCCGTCCGCGGAATCGTCCCCACCCTCGCCGCGCCCGCCTCCGACGACCCGGACCGGACCATCTACGACGCCCAGCACCGCACCCGGCTGCCCGGGACCAGGGTCCGCGGGGAGGGCGACCCCCTGAGCAAGGACGCCACCGTCAACCGCGCCTACGCCGGGCTCGGGGCCACGTACGAACTGTTCCTGAAGGGCTTCGGCCGGCGCTCGATCGACGACTCCGGGCTCCCCCTGGACGCGAGCGTCCACTACGGCGAGGAGTACAACAACGCCTTCTGGGACGGCCAGCAGATGGTCTTCGGCGACGGGGACGGGGACCTCTTCCTCGACTTCACCGTGTCGGTGGACGTCATCGGCCACGAGCTGACCCACGGGGTCACCCAGTACACGGCGAACCTGGTCTACCGCGGCCAGTCGGGCGCCCTGAATGAGTCGATGTCGGACGTCTTCGGCTCGCTGATCAAGCAGTACTCGCTGGAGCAGACGGCCGAGGAGGCCGACTGGCTGATCGGGGCCGGACTGCTCGGCCCCAACGTCACCGGGGTCGCACTGCGCTCGATGAAGGCCCCGGGCACCGCGTACGACGACGACGAGCTGGGCAAGGACCCGCAGCCGGCCACGATGGACGACTACGTGAACACCCACAGCGACAACGGCGGCGTCCACATCAACTCCGGCATCCCCAACCACGCCTTCTACATCGTGGCGACCGAGCTGGGCGGCAAGGCCTGGGAGCGGGCCGGGCAGATCTGGTACGACACCCTGACCGGGGGCGCCCTCACCCCCCGGGCGGACTTCGCGGACTTCGCCCGGCTCTCGACCGCGGCGGCCGTCACCCGGTACGGGGACGGCGGCGCCGAGCACCAGGCGCTCCAGAAGGCCTGGTCCGCGGTGGGTGTCCCGCTCGCGGGGTAGAGGGCACCCATGCGCATTCAGGTGGTACGGACGGGCGGCTTCGCGGGCATCGAGCGCCGGGCCGAGGTGGACACCGCGGGCCGGCCGGACGAGGACGAGTGGAAGGCCCTGGCCCAGCTCGCGCTGCGGCCCGGTCCGCCGGGCGACCCGGCGGACCGGGTGCGGGACGGCTTCTCCTACCGGATCACCGCGGACGGGCGGACGGTGGCCTGCGCGGAGCCGAACCTCTCGGACGCCCAGCGGGCGCTGATCTCGCGCGTGCTGAAGGAGGGCGCCTGAGCGGGTCCGGAAAGGAGGTGCCCGCGCGGCGCCCCTTTGTTTGGATGGCCGGATGACCGACCACATGATCGATTCAACGCTGTCCGAGCTCGAGCGGTACTACGACACGGTGCCGCGGGTGGGCGGCGCCCGCGCCGAGGACTTCGGGCCCCTGACCCTGTTCGTCCAGGAGGGCACGGGCTGGCCGTACTACGCGCGGCCCGCGCTCGGCGGCCCCGCGGCGACCCGGGCCGACGTGGAGCGGGTCTGGCAGCGCCAGCGGGAGCTGAAGGTCCCCGAAGCCTTCGAGTGGGTGGCCGAAACCAGCCCCTCGCTCCGGGCCGCGGTGGAGGCGGCGGGGCTCCATGTCCACGCCCACCCGCTGATGGTGCTGGACCCCTCGGCCGAGGCCCTTCCCCCGCACCCGGAGGTCCGGCTGCTCGATGCGGACGACCCGCTGCTGACGGCCGCGGTGACGGTCCCGGCCCTGGCCTTCGCGGACCCGGGAACGGCCGTGGGCGAGGCGGGCCCCGCGGAACTGGCGGCGGCGGTGGCGGAGCCGGCGGCCGAGGAGGGCCGGGCGCGGGTGTCCGGAAAGCTGGCCGCGGGCACCACGGCCCTGGCCGCGGCCGTACGGGACGGCGTGGTGCTCTGCGCGGGCCAGTACAACCCGGTCGGCGACGTCGTCGAGGTGGTGGGGGTCGGCACCCTCCCGTCGGCCCGCCGCCAGGGCCTGGCCCTCGGGGTCACCGCCGCCCTGGTCGCACTGGCCCGCGCGCGCGGCGCCCGTACGGTCTTCCTCTCGGCCGGCGACGAGGCCGTGGCCCGCGTCTACGCCCGGGTCGGCTTCCGCCGGGTGGCCACGGCCCTGATCGCGGAGCCGCCGGCGGAGCCCACGGGCTGACGACGGATTTGCCGGAACGGCAACAAGGTTTGCCCGTGCGGCCGGGGCGGGCGCAGCATCGGCCGTACCGGCACCCGTACTGGAAGAGGCAGCCATGACCGAGCACACGCACACGCACGCCCACCACTCCCCCGCGCCCGGGGCGGCGGCGGGCGAGGAGTTCTGGGACGGCCGCTACGGGGAGAGCGACCGGATCTGGAGCGGCGAGGCCAACGCCATGCTGGTGCACGAGGTGTCCGGCCTCGCCCCGGGCCGGGCCCTGGACCTGGGCTGCGGGGAGGGCGCCGACGCCGTCTGGCTGGCCCGCCGCGGGTGGACCGTCACCGGGACCGACATCTCCGGGGTCGCCCTCGGCCGGGCGGCCGGGCACGCGGCGGACGCCGGGGTCGCGGACCGCGTCTCCTTCGCGCGGCGGGATCTGACGGAGTCCTTCCCCGAGGGGGAGTTCGACCTCGTCTCGGCGTGCTTCCTGCACAACTACGGGGACTTCCCCCGTGACGCCGTCCTGCGCACGGCCGCGGCGGCCGTGGCCCCCGGCGGCACCCTGCTGGTGGTCGGCCACGCGGGCTGGGCGCCGTGGCAGGAGGAGCAGGAGGAGGCGCACTTCCCCACGCCCGAGGAGGTCCTCGCCCAGCTGGAGCCGGTCACGGCGGGCTGGGAGGTACTGCGGGCCGAGGAGACCGAGCGGATCCAGAACCAGCCCGACGGTACGCCCGGGACCCGTACGGACAACGTGGTCCGGGTGCGCCGGCCCGCCTAGCCGAACGGACGGACGGACGGACGGAACGACGAACGGACGCGGCCCCGTGCGGGGCGGCGTCCGTTCGTCGTAGCGTCGTCGCGTGGTGCGGCTCGCGCGTCAGAAGCCGAGCTTGCGCAGCTGCTTGGGGTCCCGCTGCCAGTCCTTGGCGACCTTCACGTGGAGGTCGAGGAAGACCGGGGTGCCGAGCAGCGCCTCGATGTGCTTGCGCGACTTCATCCCGACCTCCTTCAGGCGGGAGCCCTTCGGGCCGATGATGATGCCCTTCTGGCTCGGCCGCTCGATGTAGACGTTGGCGTGGATGTCGAGCAGCGGGCGGTCCGCCGGACGGTTCTCGCGCGGGATCATCTCCTCGACGACCACGGCGATGGAGTGCGGGAGCTCGTCGCGCACGCCTTCCAGCGCGGCCTCGCGGATCAGCTCCGCGACCATCACCATCTCGGGCTCGTCGGTGAGGTCGCCCTCGGGGTAGAGCGGGGGGCTCTCCGGCAGCAGCGGCGCGATCAGGTCGGCCAGCAGCTGGACCTGGCTGTCGCCGACGGCCGAGACGGGCACGATCTCGGCCCACTCGAATCCGAGCTCGGCGCCGAGCTGGTGCACGGCCAGGAGCTGCTCGGCCAGCTGCTTGGACTCGACCAGGTCGGTCTTGGTGATGATGGCGATCTTGGGGGTCTTCTTGATCCCCGCCAGCTCCTTGGCGATGAACTTGTCGCCGGGGCCGAGCTTCTGGTCGGCCGGCAGGCAGAAGCCGATGACGTCGACCTCGGCCCAGGTGGTCCGCACGACGTCGTTGAGGCGCTCGCCGAGCAGGGTGCGCGGCTTGTGCAGGCCGGGCGTGTCGACGAGGACGAGCTGGGCGTCGGGGCGGTGCACGATGCCGCGAACGGTGTGGCGGGTGGTCTGCGGCCGGTTGGAGGTGATCGCGACCTTGGTGCCCACGAGTGCGTTGGTGAGGGTCGACTTCCCCGCGTTGGGGCGGCCGACGAAGCAGGCGAACCCCGCACGGTGCGGGGCGGTGGACTCGGGGGAACGATCGCTCATACGGGCCATTCTCCCCGATGCGGCTCCCAGCGCCGACCAGATCACCGCAGCGAGGGCCGGCACGGCCGTGAGCGAGGGGTGTTCGGCGAGGCCCGCACGGCCCTGAGCTGTGGTTCCGTCCGCCCGGGCGCGCACCGTGACCTCCGCCCATTCCGCTCTGGGCGCGCCCTCCCAACGGGCGCTGAGCCGTACTTCCTGACCCGGCAGCAGTTCGGCGGGCAGCCCGTCGAGCGCGCGGCCGAGGAGCGGCCGGCCGAGCGCGCCGGTGGCGCCGACGGTGGCGCGGGGGCGGAGGGTGACATTGCCGATGTTGTGGAGCGTGTACGAGATCTCCGCGCCGGAGCCGCGACGGCGCACGGTGACCCCCCGGACGGTGAGGGCGGGCGCGGTGGGGCCGGTCACCCGCAGGTACACGCGGGCGGCGACGGCCTGCTGCACGCCGATCCCCCCGCCGGCGGTGGCCGCCTCCGGCCGGTCCTCCAGCGCCACGACGGCGCCGGGGTGGTCCCCCGGCTCGGCCCGGTCGGGGACGGTGAGGGTGAAGCCGACGACGACCGACCCGCGGGCCGGTACGGTGACCCGCTCCCGGTCGAGCTTCGCCCACGCGGCGGTGGCCAGCCGCGGCTCGTCGGGCCCGCGCAGCGCGAAGCCGCCGTCGCGGGCGGTGTTGTAGGCGTCCGCGGCGTAGAGCCGGAAGGTACGGGGCCGGTCGGTGCGGTTGGTGAGGGTGACGGCGTCGGCGACGCGCCGGCCGGGCGCGGCGGCGAGGTAGAAGCACGGACGCCGGCCGAGGGCGTTCGCGACGGGCAGCACGGACCACTGCCCGTCGTCCGCCGATGCCGTCCCGGCGGGCAGCAGTACGAGGCCCAGCGCGGCCAGGGCCGTTGCGAGCAGCGCGGCGGGCCGGACCCGGCGCCTCGCACGCCGACGGGGCCGGGTCCGCGTCACGACAGGGTCAGCGTCAGGACCGCCGTGTAGGCGCCCGGCGGGGTGTACGGCGGCACCCGGAGGGTGACCGTGGCGTCGATCGTGAAGGTGCCGCCGACCAGCGGGGCGTCGGGGGTGGAGGCGAGGAGGGCGCCGTCGGGGCCGACCACGCCCGCGCTGCCCGGCGTACAGGTGCTCCGGCTGCCCGCGGCCGCCACGCACGTCGGCGTCCAGGACAGGGAGGCCCCCGGGATGCGGATCCCGCCGGGTCCGGTGAAGTCGGTGACCTTGCCGGTCAGGGACCAGCCGGCCGGACCGCCGCGGGCGTCGGTGACGGTCACCGTCCCGATCCGGCCGGGGGCGGCCCCGCCGTCGCCGTACGGGACGGCGCCCAGGGTGATGTCCTGGCCCGTCTGGGTCATGCCGAGTGCGCCCGGCTCGACGGTGGCCGTGACCTTCTGGGTGCCGGAGGGCGGCGGGGTGAGGTCGACGACCGTGTACGCGGCCGGGCCGGAACCCTGGCGGGCCGACCAGGCGGCGCCCTCGTAGGCGACCACCGCGGTGGTCGCCCGGTCCGTGACCGCCAGCTCCACCAGGGCCGTGCCCAGCGCGTCGGCGGTGGCCACCGCCCGGTCGGCGGTCTCGGCGGCGCCCGCACGTCCGGCGACCGTCACGGCCGCACCCGGTGGGAACCCGGCGGCGGTGACCTTGACCCTGGCTCCCGGTCTCCCGTGGGCCGCGGCGAGGAGGACGCTGCGCAGGTTGGCCGTGGGCAGTGCGGTCGCGGTCAGGCGTGCGGAGACGGGAGCGGCGGACGCGGCGTCTGTGGTGCACGTGGTGTCGAGGTCCAGCAGGTGGCTGGTGTGCAGGGTGTAGTCGCCCGGGGTCAGGGTGGTCTCGCCGGGTGCGGTGACGGTGAAGGTGCCGGTCATGGTGACGGCGGGCAGGGCCGTGCCCGCCGGGACGGGGTCGTTGCGCTTGGCCCCGACCACGGTGACCTCGCCGCTCTGGGCGCCCGCCAGCAGGATCCGGCCGGTCGGGGTCAGCACGTCGGCGGGGAGTCCGCCGCCGGCCGCGCCGGGATCCGGGGGTGCCACGGCGGGGGTCCGGAGCACCTGGTAGGTCACCGTGACGGTGTCGCCGACCTGCGGTGCCGGGTTGTCGACGGTGATCCGGGCCGTGGTCGGCCCGTCCGCGGGCGGGAGCCCGGCCTCCTGGGGCGCCAGGCAGTGCGTGGGGAAGTCCACCTGGCCCGGGGGGCTCTCCCCCTCGGCCGCGGCGGGTGCGGCAAGACCGCCCCCGGTCGTGGCCGCCAGCACGGCCATGCCGACGACTGCCGGCCATCTCCGCTTCCGCACCCCTGTTCGCAACGCCCGCCCCTTAGGTTCCCTCGCGCCCGCGCCCCACGCAGGGGGCCATTCACGAGCGGGCGGTGGGAGAAGTCAATGCACGGGTCCGGCAGCAACTGATGGCCCATCAGGAGATGGCAGGGTCGGCCGGGGTGCCCCCATCGCCCCCGGCCCTGAAGGCGCGCCGGTAGGCCGTGGGACTCACTCCCAGCGCCGCCTGCACGTGCTTGCGCAGCGACTGGGCCGTACCGAAACCGCTGTCCCGCGCGACCTGCTCCATCGGCAGATCCGTCTGCTCCAGCAGCTGGCGCGCCCGCTCCACCCGCCGGCCGACGATCCACTGGCCGGGGCTGACGCCCGACTCCTCCCGGAAGCGGCGCGTGAAGGTCCGGACGGACATGGCCTCCTGCCGGGCCAGATCGGTCAGCCGCAGCGGCTCGTGCAACCGGTCCAGGACCCACGCGCGGGCCGCCGTGGTGGTGGCGAGCTGCGGCTCCGGCATCGGGCGCGCCACGAACTGCGCCTGCCCGCCCTCCCGGTGGGGCGGCACCACGGTCCGCCGGGCCGTCTCGTTCGCGACGGCCGCGCCGTGGTCGCGGCGCACGATGTGCAGGCACAGGTCGATGCCGGCGGCGACCCCGGCCGAGGTCAGCACGTCACCGTCGTCGGTGTAGAGCACGTCCGGGTCGACCCTGACGGCCGGGAAGAGCCGCTGGAAGTGCTCGGCGGAGGCCCAGTGGGTGGTGGCGGGGCGCCCGTCCAGATAGCCGGCGGCGGCCAGCACGTATCCGCCCGTGCAGATGGAGACGAGCCGCGTGCCGGGCCGGATGTGCGCGAGGGCCGCGGCCAGCTCGTCGGTCAGCCTGCCCTCCTCGTGCACCGGGCCCAGCTCGTACGAGGCGGGCACGACCACCGTGTCGGCGGTGGCCAGCAGTTCGGGTCCGTGCTCGACCTCGACGGCGAAGTCGGCGTCCGTGCGCACCGGCCCGGGGGCGAGGGCGCAGGTGAGGATCTCGTACAGCGGCCGCCCGGCCGGGTCCTTGGCCCGCCCGAAGATCCGGTGCGGGATGCCGAGCTCGAAGGGCAGCAGCCCGGTGAGCGCCAGGACGACCACGCGGTGGGTCTGCGGTTTCGACTCCATGGCCCGATCGTATCGAAGCATGACAGTCAGGCCACTGTCGAGGAAGGTACTGCAGGCCGGAAGCTGACCGCGTGACACAGACAGCCCCCGCCTCCACGGCCACCCCGCGCGCCCCGCGGCGGGCCGGGCGCGTCCACCGCGCCTGGTTCGTCGCCGCCGTCGCCTTCGTGACGATCATCGGCGCGGCCGGCTTCGCCTCCCTGCCCGGACTGCTCATCGAGCCGCTGCACGCGGAATTCGACTGGTCGCGCGGCACCATCGCCCTCGCCGTCTCGGTCAACCTCGCGCTGTACGGGCTCACCGCGCCCTTCGCCGCGGCGCTGATGGACCGCTTCGGCATCCGCCGGGTCGTGGTGCTGGCCCTGCTCGTCATCGCCGGCGGCGCGGTGGCCACGGTCCGGATGACCGAGCCCTGGCAGCTGGTGCTGTGCTGGGGCGTGCTCGTGGGCCTGGGCAGCGGCTCGATGGCCCTGGCCTTCGCGGCGACGGTGACGGGCCGCTGGTTCACCGCCCGGCGCGGCCTGGTCACGGGCATCCTGACCGCGGCCGGGGCCTCCGGCCAGCTGGTCTTCCTGCCGCTGCTGGCCTGGCTGGTGGACCACCACGGCTGGCGCCCGGCGACGGTGACGGTCGCGCTGTCGGCCCTGGCCGTCGTCCCCTTCGTCTGGCTGCTGATGCGCGACCACCCGGCGGACGTGGGGCTGGCGCCGTACGGCGGCACGTACGCGCCGAAGCCGGCCCCGGCCCCGGGCGCGGCCCGGCGGGCGCTGAAGGTGCTCTTCGACGCGGCCCGGACCGGCCCGTTCTGGCTGCTGGCGGGCACCTTCGCGATCTGCGGAGCCTCGACCAACGGGCTGGTGCGGACCCACTTCGTGCCCGCGGCCCACGACCACGGCATGCCGGTGACGGCGGCCGCCGGGCTGCTGGCGGTGATCGGCGTGTTCGACGTGATCGGCACGGTGGCCTCTGGCTGGTTCACGGACCGCTTCGAGGCCCGGCGGCTGCTGGCCGTCTACTACGCCCTGCGCGGGATCTCGCTGCTCTTCCTGCCGATCCTGCTGGCACCCTCGGTGCAGCCGCCGCTGGTCTTCTTCATCGTCTTCTACGGCCTGGACTGGGTCGCGACCGTCCCGCCGACGATCGCGCTGTGCCGCGAGCACTACGGGGACGACGGCGCGATCGTCTTCGGCTGGGTCCTGGCCTCGCACCAGGTCGGCGCGGCGGTGGTGGCCTTCCTGGGCGGCCTGGCCCGTGACCTCACCGGCTCGTACGACGTCGTCTGGTACGCCTCGGGCGCGCTGTGCGCGATGGCCGCGCTGATGGCGATGACGATCCGCCGCCGCCGCTAGCTCCGGCGGCCCGCGCCTCCGACCCCGCGGCCCCGCCGCCGCCTTCAGCCCCGCCCGGGCCCAACC
>NZ_JBSGXU010000141.1:0-21799 GCF_053610205.1 Streptomyces sp. NPDC054932
AGGGAGTCCATGCGGAGCATCGACGACCGACGACAACGCGGCAGGCGTGCGTGCCAGGCCCCGCCGAGCAGACGGGACTTTGCGGACACGACCTAGCCGCGGACTCGGAGTGCGCGGGCGAGGTCGTCGAGTTGGTCGACCAGCTTGCGGCGCAGGAGGGGGAGGATGTCCGGGTCGGTGAGGCAGGTCCGGCCGGCCTGGAGGTTGGCCTCGTCGATGGCGTACGCGGGGAATGCCCAGCGGCCGGCGGCCTCGCCGATGGCCGGGCCGCGGCGGGCGCCGAGGGCGACGGCGTCCGGGTAGTAGCGGGTGACGTATTCGGTGAGCAGTTCGGCCTGTTCGGGCTGCCAGAAGCCCTGGGCGGTGGCGCTGAAGAGGTAGTTGGACAGGCTGTCGTCGTGGAAGAGGCGGTCCCAGGCTGCGGCCTTGGCCTCGGGGGTGGGGAGCGCGGCGCGGCAGCGGGCCGCGCCCTCCTCGCCGGTGGCGCTGGGGTCGGCGGCGAGGGCGGCGTCGATGTCGTCCGCGCCGACGGCGCCGAGGACGGCGAGGCGGCCGAGGATGCGCCAGCGCAGTTCGGGGTCGAGTGCGGGGCCGCCGGGGACGGTGTCGTCGGTGAGCCAGGCGGCGATGGTGTCGGGCTGGGTGGCGCTGTCGACGAGGGTGCGTACGGCGGTCAGCCGCATGCCGGGCTCGGAGCCGTCCTCGGTGCGCCGCAGCAGGTCGCGGGCGATGGTGGTGAGGGCGGCGAGTGCGGCGGTCCGCTCCTCGGGGGCGACGTAGCGTACGGCGACCTGGGTGCGGGCGAAGGCGAGCACGCCCTGGACGATGGCCAGGTCGTTCTCCTCGGGCAGGTGTGCCGAGGCGGTCCGCAGGAAGTCGTGCGGGTCGAGTTCGCCGTCGCGGACCATGTCGCGCAGGGAGTTCCAGACGACGGCGCGGGTGAGGGCGTCGGGGATGCCGGAGAGGCCGTGCCGGACGGTTTCGACGGAGGTTTCGTCGAGCCGGACCTTGGCGTAGGTGAGGTCGACGTCGTTGAGGAGGAGCAGGGCGGGGCGGGCTCCGGTCACCGAGATGATCTCGTCGGAGGGGATGTCGAGGTCGAGGAGTTCGCGCAGTTCCAGGAAGCGGTCGTCGACTGGGTCGCGGTCGTAGACGCCGACGGCGATGTGGTGGGGGCGGCTGCCCCGGCGGTCGACGGCGAGGGTCCAGCCGGCGGGGGTGTCGGGGCGTCCCTCGGACTCCTCGATGCGGGGGGTGAGGGTGTCGATGCCGGTGGTGCGCAGCCAGATGTCGGCCCAGGCGCGGACGTCGCGTTCGGTGTGCGCGGCGAGGGAGTCGATGAAGTCGGCGAGGGAGGCGTTGGCGAACTTGTGGCGGGCGAAGTGGGTGTTGATGCCGGCCAGGAAGTCCTTCTCGCCGAGCCAGGCGACGAGTTGGCGCAGGGCCGAGGCGCCCTTGGCGTAGGAGATGCCGTCGAAGTTGAGGAGGGCGGAGGCGGTGTCGGGGACGTCGTCGGGTGCGGGGGCGACGGGGTGGGTGGAGGGGCGCTGGTCGGCGTCGTAGCCCCAGGGCTTGCGGGTGACGCCGAAGTCGGTCCAGGTGTCGGTGAAGCGGGTGGCTTCGGTGAGGGTCTGGTAGCCCATGTATTCGGCGAAGGATTCGTTGAGCCAGATGTCGTCGAACCAGGCGAGGGTGACGAGGTCGCCGAACCACATGTGTGCCATCTCGTGGGCGATGACCATGGCGCGGGACTGGCGTTCGGTGTCGGTGACGGCGGAGCGGAAGATGAACTCGTCGCGGAAGGTGACGAGTCCGGGGTTCTCCATGGCGCCGGCGTTGAACTCGGGCACGAAGGCCTGGTCGTAGGAGTCGAAGGGGTAGGGCTCGGTGAATTTCTCCTGGTACCGGTCGAAGCAGTCCTTGGTGACGGAGAGGATCTCGTCGGCGTCGACGTCCAGGTGGGGTGCGAGGGACTGTCGGCAGTGGATGCCGAAGGGCAGTCCGGCGTGCTGGGTGCGGACGCTGTGCCAGGGGCCGGCGGCGACGGCGGCGAGGTAGGTGGAGATGAGGGGGGTGGGGGCGGACTGCCAGATGGCTGCGCCGCTGCCGTCGGGGGCGGCGGCGATGCGGGTGGTGATGCCGTTGGCGAGGACGGTCCAGTGTGCGGGGGCCGTGACGGTGAATTCGAAGACGGCCTTGAGGTCGGGCTGGTCGAAGGCGGGGAAGACCCGCTGGACGTCGTCCAGGAACATCTGGCTGTAGACGTAGGTCTGGCCGTCCGCGGGGTCGGTGAAGCGGTGCAGGCCCTCGCCGGTGCGTGAGTAGCGCATGCGGGTGTCGAGGTGCAGCTCGTGGGGGCCCTCGGTGAGGCCGGTGAGCGGGAGGCGGTTGTCGCTGAGGGCTGCCGGGTCGAGGGGGTTGCCGTCGAGGGTGGCGGAGCGCAGCTCGACGGGCTTCAGTTCGACGAAGGTGTCTGCGGCGGTTCGGGCGGTGAACCGGATGACGGTGGTGGAGTCGAAGGTCTCGTCGTCGCCGGTGAGGTCGAGGGTGACGGCGTAGTGCTGGACGTCGAGGAGCTGGGCTCGGAGCTGCGCTTCGGTGCGCGTCAGTGCGGACATGGGGCCCATGCTGCCCCAGTGGGCGGCCGGACCCCCGGACTTCTACTCTTCGCCCGCGGCGATCGTCTCGTGGTGGCGGATGACCTCGGCGATGATGAAGTTGAGGAGCTTCTCGGCGAAGGCGGGGTCGAGTTTGGCGTTCTCGGCGAGCTGGCGCAGCCGGGCGATCTGGCTGGCCTCGCGGCCCGGGTCGGCGGGGGGCAGCTGGTGCCTGGCCTTGAGGTGGCCGACCTGCTGGGTGCACTTGAAGCGTTCGGCGAGCATGTGGACGACGGCCGCGTCGATGTTGTCGATGCTGTCGCGCAGGCGGGCGAGTTCGGCGGTGACGCTGTCGTCGATGCCTGCGGCGTCCTGGGCGGCGTCGTCGGCCGCGCCGGTGCCCGTGCCGGTGCCGTTGTCGAGGTCGCTGATGTTCATGGTTCCCGAGAATACGTGGCGGCGGCCGTTGGTTCCTCGGGCAGTCGGCCTGTGAGACGACGGCCTTTTACTTGCCGGATTGGAAAGTACTCGCCATAGTGGAAATCACAGGGGAACGATCATCCGTGTGCGAGCGAGGGGGAACCATGGAGGAGACGGCGAAGGCGGTCGGGGCACTCGGCCGGGCGGCCGGTGTGGAGCGGGCGGCGCGGCAGCGCAGTGGCTGGTACGCGCGCTACCTATGGGTGTTCGCGGCCGGTCAGCTGGTGCTCGTGCCGATCGCGGTGCTGTGGCGCGGGCCGGTCTCGGCGGTGGTGTTCTCGCTGACCAACGGGCTGCTCGTGGCCGGGCTGAGCGTGTACGCGGCGCGGCAGCGCGTGATGCGGCGGGGGGCCGGGAAGAAGCACGTACTGCTGGTGGCATCCTGGGCGACGCTGTTCGCCCTGACGGTCACGCTCGGCACCGCGGTGTTCGGCCACGGCGTGCCGTTCGCGGCGGTGGCCGCGGTGGCGTGTGCGCTGCCCCTGGCCATCGGTGCCTGGACCGAGACGCGGAGGACGACATGACGGACGAGCCGACCGCGGACATCGGGGCGGAAGCGAAGCGGGGCGGGCATCCGCGGCACGACCTGGCGCCGCTGCTCAACGCGCCCGTACGGCTTTCCGTGGTGGCGGCGCTGGCTCCGCTGGACAAGGCCGAGTTCGGTTTCGTACGGGACCTGGTCGAGGTCTCGGACTCGGTGCTGTCCAAGCAGGTCGCGGCGCTGGAGGAGGCGGGCTGGGTCGCGGTCCGCAAGGGCCGCGTGGGGCGCCGTCCGCGCACCTGGCTCTCGCTGACCCCCGAGGGCCGGGCCGTCTACGAGCGGCATCTGGCCGCGCTGCGGGCCATCGCACTGGGGTGAGGCGCGTCGGGCGCGCCGGACGCCCATACGGCGGCGTGCGGGACGCTGGGCCGGCCGGCGAGGACGAAGCCCTCGAAGCCGACGAGGGCGAGGAGGACGAGGGAGAGGGACAGGCGCAGCCGGGTGGCTGTGTGGGGGTGGATGCGCGCCCAGCCGGACAGGGGGCTCACCGGGTGACCCGGCCGCGGGCCCGGCCCCGTCCGGCTCGCGGCGCGGGGGGTGTGCTCGCGACGGTGGTACGGGGGCACGTGCGGGCCCGGCTGCGGGGGCCCGGGGCGGCTGCGCCGGTGCTCCCCGGGGCTGCGCCCCGGACCGCGGGGCGGGGCGGGATCGGCCCGGTCGCGGTGGGGGTCATGTCGAGGTGGCGGCGAGGCCGCTCTCCCGGGCCCGGGCGGCGATCTCGACGCGGTTGCGGGCGTCGGGCTTGGCCTGGACGTTGGCCGGGTGGGTCTTGACCGTGGACAGGGAGACGAAGAGCTCTCCGGCGATCTCCGCGTTGGTCAGCCCGCGCGCGAGGCAGCGTACGACGTCGCGTTCCCGCTCGGTCTGGGGCTCCGTGGGGCGGCGGGCCGCGGGGGCGGCGGAGGCCGGGGCGCGCGGGGCCGTCTCGTGCAGCAGCCGCACCGTGATGGCGGGTGGGACGAGGGAGTCGCCCACGGCTGCCGCCCGTACCGCTTCAACCAGCATGGCCGGGCCGGCGTCCTTCAGGAGGAAGCCGCAGGCTCCGCCGTGGAGCGCCGCGTGGACCTACTCGTCGAGGTCGAAGGTGGTGACGATGACGATGTGCGGTGTGTCGTTGCCGGACAGGCGCCGGGTGACTTCCAGGCCGCCGATCCCCGGCATGCGGATGTCGAGGAGCAGGACGTCCGGCCGGTGTTCGGAGACGGCGGCGAGGGCGGCTTCGCCGTCGACGACGGCGGCGACGACCTCGATGTCCGGCCGGCTTTCGAGGATCATCCGGAAGCCGGTCCTGACCATTTCCTGGTCGTCCGCGATGACCACTCTGATCGCCATGCGCCGTCCGTCCCGCTGTCGCCCGCTGCCGCCGCCGTTTCCTTCCCGTGGGACTGGTGTGCGGGTCGGCCCGCAACCGCACGGCGGGCCGCCGGGAGGCCCTTCCGGCCGGTGCGTGCCCGGCCGGAAGGACCTGAGGGGGTTACAGGCCGGCCGCGGCGCTCTTGATCGCGGCGGCGAAGGTGGAGACCTCGGTGTAGACGCCGGGGTAGTTCGGCCGGGCGCAGCCTTCGCCCCAGCTGACTATGCCGACCTGGATCCAGGCGTTGTTGTTGTCGCGGCGGAACATGGGGCCGCCGGAGTCGCCCTGGCAGGTGTCGACGCCGCCCTGGGGCAGCCCGGCGCAGATCTCCTCGCTCGGGACGAGGGAGCTGCCGTAGGCGGCCTTGCAGGTGGCGTCGGAGACGAAGGGGACGGTGGCCTTCATCAGGTAGCGCTGCTGGCCGCCGCCCTCGCGGGTGGCGCCCCAGCCGGCGACGGTGAAGGTGCCGTTGTCGTAGGCCTTGGTCTCGGCGATCTTGAGGGTGGGCAGGTTGATGGGCTTGGCGAGCTTGATCAGGGCCCAGTCCTTGCCGGTGCCGTTGTAGCCGGGGGCCTGCAGGACCTTGGTGGACTTGACCTTGATGGCGCTGGAGCTGTTGAGGTCGACGACTCCGGCGGTGGCGGTGATGGAGGTGTTGTTGCCGGAGCCGCTCACACAGTGGGCGGCGGTGAGGACGATCTGCTGGGTGTACAGGGCGCCGCCGCAGCCCATGGAGAGGCGCACCATGAAGGGGAACTCGCCCTGAGCGGCGCGGGTGCCGCCGACGACGGGTGCCGGGCCGGCGGTGGCGGTGCCGGGCTGGAGGCTGACGGCGGCGAGGGCGACCGCTCCGACGGCGAGGGTGCGCTTCATGAACTGCACAAGGGTGGTCACAGTCAACACACTGCCTTTCGTGGGGGGTTGGGCTGTGCGTGTCATCGGGTGAATGACGGGTCCATGACACAACAGGCGCGTGGTGGACATCAAGAACGCAATTTCGGCCAACTCCCGCCCCGGCGGCAGGGATTGCTGTAAGGAGGGCTCGATGACGCAGAACGGTGGGCCGGGCGGCCCCATCGAGCACGGATTTCCGCACCTGGCGGCCGTCCGCGCCTCGCTCACCGCACTCTTCCGCCGACTGTCGGCCGACGGGATCCGCGCCTACGACACGAGCTTCGCCCCCGCCGACGCCGCCTTCGACGCCACCGACGACCTCCACCTGGGCGCGCAGCGGGTGGCCTCCGCCATGGTGCGCGCACTGCGGCTGCCCGACGCACGCGTCCTGGTCTCCTTCCGGCCCATGGAACAGGCGGCGACCGTGGAACTGGCCGCGGGGCCCGAGTACTTCATCGAGGTCAACGACCGCTTCCGCACCCACCGCCGGGACCTGGCGGCCGCCCTGGCGCACGAAGTCGCCCACGTCCTGCTGCACCGCCTGGACCTGCGGTTCCCCGGCACCGCGGAGAACGAGATCCTCACCGACACCGCCGCCGCCTACCTGGGGGCGGGCTGGCTGCTCCTGGACGCCTACCGCGAGGACGCGCTGACCCACCAGCGATTCGGCTACCTCACCCCGGAGGAATTCGGCTACGTGCTGGCCAAGCGCGCCGCACTGTTCGGCGAGGACCCCTCCACCTGGTTCACCAGCCCCCAGGCGTACGAGGCTTACGTGCGCGGGCGGGCGCGGGCCGAGCGCGACCACCGCCGGGCCCCGCTGGCGGCCGCGGGGCCGCTGGCACGGCGGCGGTACGCGAAGGCGCGGCGCGCCGGGGCCACCCCGGCGGACGGACCGGCGGCCACCCGGGCGGACGGACCGGCAGCCACCCGGGCGGACGGACCGGCGCAGGGGCAGGCGGACGAACCGGCGGGTGCACCCCCGGACGGCCCGGATTACCGCTTCGAACAGGACGGCACCGGGCCCGGGTTGCGGGTGAGCTTCCCGTGCCCGGTGTGCGCGCAGCGGCTGCGGGTGCCGGTGCGCGGACGGCTCCGGGCCCGGTGCGCCCTGTGCCACACCGTCCTCGACTGCATCACGTAGGACCATTCATCACGCGGCCACGAAAAGTTTCCTACCGGCCAGTAGACAGGGGTGCGGTTCTCGCCAACTCTGGTCACGTACATGCCAACTCGTGACCGAGGGAGCGCCCCCCCATGCGCAGTACCCGCCGCACCCGTATGCCCCGTTCAGCCGCCGCCGGCGTGGCCGCGGCCACCGCCGTCCTGGCGCTGGTTCCGGCCACCGCCGCCCAGGCCGCGCCCGCCCCGGCGCCCGCGCCCGTATCGGCGCCCGCGTCCGCGTCCCCGGCCGCCTCCGCACCCGGGGGCAACGCGGCGATCCTCGGCATCGACTACGCCACCTGGCAGCGGGACGTCGCCGCCGTCATCGACGCGGCCCGGCCCGCCATCGAGGCGCGCATCGCCGCCTCGCCCGCCGGCGAGAAGCCCGCCCTCGTCCTCGACATCGACAACACCTCGCTGGAGACGGACTTCCACTGGTTCTGGACCTTCCCGACCCCCGCGATCACCAAGGTCCGCGCGCTGACCCAGTACGCGCACGCGCGCGGCGTCGCGGTCTTCTTCGTCACCGCCCGCCCGGGGATCATCCACTCCCTCACGGAGCGCAACCTCAAGGCCGTCGGCTATCCCGTCTCGGGGCTCTACGTCCGCGATCTGCCCGACCTGTTCGACGAGGTCAGCGCCTACAAGACGGGCAAGCGGGCGGAGATCGAGGCGCGCGGCTACACGATCATCGCGAACATCGGCAACAGCCCGACCGACCTCGTCGGCGGTCACGCGGAGCGCACCGTCAAGCTGCCGGACTACAACGGCAAGCTCTCCTGATCCCGGGGCGGCCGCGCGGGGCCGGCGGGACGACGGACAACATGATGGGCCTTTCGCGGTTCAGCGGGGGGATGTAGCGGGTAGTCATAGGACACCGCACCAACGAAGACTCGGGCCCGACCCCTCGCCAGGGGGCCGGGCCCGCTTCCGTGCCGCGCCGCCCCATCCGCTCCGGGACAGCCCTCGCCTCCTGCAGGTGCGCCGCCCGTAACTGGAGTCGGCCCTGGAGATGCTCGGGCTCGACGGGCCCGGGGCGGACGCCGGGCGCTGAGTCCGGGCCCCGGCCCTGAGTCCGGGCTCCTGGCCCGAGTCCGGGCCCGGGCCCGGTCGCCGTCACGGTGCCGCGTTCGCCCCGCCCACCAGGTTCAGCTGCCAGGAGACCCCGAAGCGGTCGTTCACCCAGCCGAATCTGGCGCTGAACCCGTAGGAGCCCAGCGGCATCAGCTCCGTGCCCTGCTCGGCGAGGGCGGCGTAGAGGCGTTCGATCTCGGCCTCGGCCTCGCACTGGACGTACAGCGACATCGCGGGCGTGAAGCCGAACTCGTGCTTGACCGAGCTGTCGATGCACATGAACGACTGCCCGGCCAGGGAGAAGGACGCGTGGCGTACGGTCCCCTCCTCCCCGCCCGCGGCGTCGTCGGGGCCGTAGCGGCTGATGCCCAGCACCTCGGCGTCGTCGAACAGGGAGAGGTAGAAGGTCATCGCCTCCTCGGCCCGCCCCTCGAACATCAGGAACGTGGTGATCTTCTGCGGGCTCGGCGTGACGGTCATCGCTGCGTCCTGTCCCTTCGGCTGCCGGTCCTCCCGGAGCAGAAACCCTAGGGGCTGTCCGGCCGGATCGGGCCGGGCCCGCGCCGGATCACCGCGCGCCGTACACCGGCAGCGGAGTGTGCGCCGCCGCGAGGAGTTTCAGCGTGGCCTCCCCCGCCTCCACCGGGGTCCACCGTGCGCCCCGGTCCGCCGTGGGGCCCGGCCGCCAGCCCTCCATCACCGTGATCCGGCCGCCCTCCGCCTCGAAGACCCGGCCCGTGACCCCCGCCGAGGCGTCCGCGCCCAGCCACACCACCAGCGGGGACACGTTCTCCGGGGCCATCGCGTCGAAGGCGCCCGCCTCGGGGGCGGCCATGGTCTGCGCGAAGGTCTGCTCCGTCATCCGGGTCCGCGCCGCCGGGGCGATCGCGTTGACCTGGACCCCGTAGCGGCCCATCTCCTCCGCCGCGACCACCGTCAGGCCGAGGATCCCCGCTTTGGCCGCGCTGTAGTTGCCCTGGCCGACCGAGCCCAGCAGCCCGGCCCCGGAAGAGGTGTTGACCACCCGGGCAGCCACCGGCCGGCCGGCCTTCGCCTCCGCCCGCCACCACGCGGCGGCCGACCGCAGCGGCAGGAAGTGGCCCTTCAGGTGCACCCGCATGACCGCGTCCCAGTCGTCCTCGTCCAGGTTCACCAGCATCCGGTCGCGCAGGAAGCCCGCATTGTTGACCAGGGTGTCCAGGCGCCCGAAGGTGTCCACGGCCGCCGCCACCAGCGAGGCCGCCCCCTGCGGGGTCGCGATGTCCCCGCCGTGCGCCACCGCCTCCCCGCCCCGCGCCACGATCTCCCCGGCCACCTGCGCCGCCGGGCCGTCGGGCCCCGGCAGCCCGTCCAGCCCGACCCCCAGGTCGTTCACGACGACCTTCGCCCCTTCCGCGGCGAAGGCCAGCGCATGGGCGCGCCCCAGTCCCCGTCCCGCGCCCGTCACGATCACGACCCGGCCTTCGCACAGTCCCGCCATCTCAGCTCTCCTTGTCGACAGTTGCCTTGTTGACCGTGGCCGCGTCCAGGAACGCCGGGCGCTCCCCGCCCCCGTGCACCAGCAGGCTCGCCCCGCTCACGTACGCCGCCCGGTCCGAGGCCAGGAACACCGCCGCCTCCCCCACGTCCGAGGGTTCGGCCAGCCGCCCCAGCGGGACGGTGGCGCCGACCGCCGTGATGCCGTCCTCGTCCCCGTAGTGCAGGTGCGCCAGTTCGGTCCGCACCATGCCCAGGACCAGCGAGTTGACCCGTACGTCGGGGGCCCATTCGACGGCCATGGACCGGGCCAGGTTCTCCAGCCCCGCCTTGGCCGCGCCGTACGCCGCCGTTCCCGGCGAGGGCCGGGTGCCGCTGACGCTGCCGATCATGACGATCGAGCCCCGTGCTTCCCGCAGCCACGGATGCGCAGCCAGCGAGGCGGTCATCGGCGCGAGGAGGTTGAGCTCGACGACCCGTGCGTGGCGCTGCGCCTCGCCCTCCCCCAGGAGCCGGTACGGGGTGCCGCCCGCGTTGTTGACCAGGCAGTCGAGCCGGCCGTGGCGCCCTGCGACCGAGCCGAAGAGGTCGTGCACGGCGGCGCTGTCGCGCAGGTCGACCGGGACGAAGGAGGCCTTCCGGCCGGCCTCCGTGACCGGTTCGTCCGGGGGGCGCCTGGCGCAGACGACCACGTCCGCGCCGGCCGCGAGGAACGACCGGGCGATCCCGGCGCCGACGCCGCGGGTTCCCCCGGTGACGACGACAACCCTCCCGTCGAGCTCCATAGGCTGCTACCTTCCTCACCTAACAAATGTTTGGTGGAAAGGTAGCTGATCCTCTCATGAGTGTCTCCACCTCGAGCCCCGACAAGGGCATCGCACTTGTCACGGTCGACTTCCCGCCCGTCAACGCGCTCCCCGTGCAGGGCTGGTACGACCTCGCCGACGCCCTGCGCACCGCCGGCCGCGACCCGGAGGTCCGGTGCGTGGTGCTCGCCGCCGAGGGGCGCGGCTTCAACGCCGGCGTCGACATCAAGGAGATGCAGCGCGACACCGGACACGCCACCCTCATCGGCGCCAACCGGGGCTGCTACGAGGCCTTCGCCGCCGTGTACGAGTGCGAGGTCCCGGTCGTCGCGGCCGTGCACGGTTTCTGCCTGGGCGGCGGCATCGGGCTCGTCGGCAACGCCGACGCGATCGTCGCCTCCGACGACGCCACCTTCGGACTGCCCGAGCTGGACCGGGGCGCGCTCGGCGCCGCCACCCACCTGGCCCGGCTGGTCCCGCAGCACCTGATGCGCGCGCTGTACTACACCTCGCGCACCGCGACCGCCGCCGAACTGCACACGCACGGCTCGGTCTGGAAGGTGGTCCCGCGCGCGGAGCTGCGCCCGGCCGCCCTGGAGCTGGCCGCCGAGATCGCGCGGAAGGACGGCTGCCTGATCCGGCTCGCGAAGGCGGCCATCAACGGCATCGACCCCGTGGACGTGCGCCGCAGCTACCGCTTCGAGCAGGGCTTCACCTTCGAGGCCAACCTCAGCGGGGTGGCCGACCGGGTCCGCGACACCTTCGGAAAGGGAGAGCGCGCATGACCGGCAGGACGGACAAGGTACTGACCCCCGAAGAGGTGGTCGGGCAGCTGCGCAGCGGGATGACCATCGGCATCGGCGGCTGGGGTTCCCGGCGCAAGCCCATGGCCCTGGTACGGGCACTGCTCCGTTCCGCGGTCACCGATCTCACCGTGATCTCCTACGGCGGCCCCGACGTCGGCCTGCTGGCCGCCGCCGGCCGGATCCGCAGACTCGTCGCCCCCTTCGCCACCCTCGACTCCATCCCGCTGGAGCCCCATTTCCGGGCGGCCCGCGAGCGCGCCGCCTTCACCCTCACCGAGCTCGACGAGGCCATGTTCATGTGGGGGCTGCACGCCGCCGCCAACCGGCTGCCCTTCCTCCCCGTCCGCGCCGGCCTCGGCTCCGACGTGATGCGGGTCAACCCCGAGCTGCGCACGGTCACCTCCCCCTACGACGACGGCGAGGAGCTCGTCGCCGTCCCCGCCCTGCGCATGGACGCCGCCCTGGTCCACCTGAACCGCGCCGACCGCCTCGGCAACGCCCAGTACCTGGGCCCGGACCCGTACTTCGACGACCTGTTCTGCGAGGCCGCCGACGCCGCCTACGTCTCCTGCGAGCAGCTCGTGGAGACCGCCGAGCTCGCCAAGGCCGGACCCCCGCAGTCCCTCCTCGTCAGCCGGCACTCCGTGACCGGGGTCGTGGAGACCCCGAACGGTGCGCACTTCACCTCCTGTGTCCCCGACTACGAGCGCGACGAGCCCTTCCAGAAGCTGTACGCGACCACCCCCTGGCCCGAGTTCTCGGCGCGCTTCCTGTCCGGGGCGGGCGAGCACGACTACCAGTCCGCCGTCCGGACCTGGCACGAGGAGCAGCAGTGACGACCACCGCCCCCCGCACGGTCTCCCGCGCCGAGTACTGCGTGATCGCGTGCGCCGAGGCATGGCGCGACAACGGCGAGGTGCTCGCCAGCCCGATGGGCCTGATCCCCTCCTTCGGGGCCCGGCTCGCGAAGCGGACCTTCTCCCCCGATCTGCTGCTGACCGACGGCGAGGCCATGCTCGTCGGGCTCGACGGTACGCCCGAGGGCTGGCTCCCGTACCGGCGCCACCTGACGATGGTGACCGGTGGCCGGCGGCACGTGATGATGGGCGCCAGCCAGATCGACCGGTTCGGCAACCAGAACATCTCCTGCATCGGCGACTGGGAGCGGCCGTCCCGCCAGCTCCTCGGGGTGCGCGGGGCTCCCGCCAACACCTTGAACAATCCGGTGAGTTACTGGATCCCCAAGCACTCCACGCGGGTGTTCGTCGAGCGCGTCGACATGGTCAGCGGTGTCGGCTACGACCGCGCGGAGGCGGCCGGTGTGACCCGCTTCCACCGCCTGCCCCGGGTGGTCAGCGATCTCGGCGTCTTCGACTTCGACGGGCCCGGCCACTCGATGCGCCTGGCCTACCTGCACCCCGGGGTCACCGTCGAGCAGGTCCGGGCGGCCACCGGCTTCGAGCCGGCGATCACCGGCGAGGTCCCGTGCACCCGGGAGCCGACCGCCGAGGAGCTGCGGCTGATCCGCGAGGTGATCGACCCGAAGGGGTTGCGCGACCGGGAAGTGCGGGGCTGACGCGATGGCCCTGGAGACGGCATTCACGAAGCTGGTGGGGGTCGAGCACCCGATCGTGCAGACGGGCATGGGCTGGGTCGCCGGCCCCCGCCTGGTGTCGGGTGCGGCGAACGCGGGGGCGCTGGGCATCCTGGCCTCGGCGACGATGACGGTGGACCAGCTGCGTTCGGCGGTCCGCGAGGTCAGGTCCCGCGTGCCGGACGGGACCCCCTTCGGGGTCAATCTGCGCGCGGACGCCGGGGACGCGGCCGAGCGAGCCCAGCTGATCATCGACGAGGGGGTGCGGGTCGCCTCCTTCGCGCTCGCGCCGTCGAAGGAGCTGATCGGACGGCTGAAGGACGCGGGTGTGGTCGTCATCCCGTCGATCGGGGCCCGGCGGCACGCCGAGAAGGTGGCCGCGTGGGGCGCCGACGCGGTGATCGTGCAGGGCGGCGAGGGCGGCGGTCACACGGGGGACGTGGCCACGACGGTGCTGCTGCCGCAGGTCGTGGACGCCGTGGACATCCCGGTGATCGCGGCGGGCGGTTTCGGCGACGGCCGCGGCCTGGTCGCCGCGCTGTCGTACGGGGCGGCGGGCATCGCCATGGGCACCCGTTTCCTGCTGACCTCCGACTCCACCGTCCCGGACGCCGTGAAGGCCGAGTACCTGCGGGCCACGGTCAAGGACGTCACCGTGACCACGGCCGTCGACGGGCTGCCGCACCGCATGCTCCGTACGGAGCTGGTCGATTCGCTGGAGCGGGCGGGCCGGGCCCGGGCGCTGGTCCGGGCGGTGCGGCACGCGGCCGGCTTCCGGAAGCTGTCCGGTCTGAGCTGGCCGCAGATGGTCCGCGACGGCCTCGCGATGAAACACGGCAAGGACCTGTCCTGGAGCCAGGTCCTGCTCGCCGCGAACACCCCGATGCTCCTCAAGGCGTCCATGGTCGAGGGCCGTACGGACCTCGGCGTCATGGCATCGGGCCAGGTCGCGGGGGTGATCGATGATCTCCCGTCCTGTGCGGAGCTCGTCTCCCGCGTCATGGCCGAGGCACACACCGTGCTGGACCGTCTGCACCGGTCGAACGGGCAGCACTCGCTCCGCACCCTGCCACCACCAGGGTGATCCCCCTTCTCCGTCACAGGAGTCGCCCCCATGAGCCGTGCCCGAATCCGCCTGGCGACCGCGGCGGCCGCCGCCGCCCTCGTCGTCGGGACCCTGCCCGCCTCCGCGTACTCGGCGACGGCGCCCGGAGCCGGGGCCAGCGCCCGGCACCACCACCAGCAAGCCGAAACGATTCGTCAGATCCCCCTCCAGGGCGCCGTCAACCTCCGGGACGTCGGCGGATACCGCACCTGGACCGGCGGTCAGGTCCGCCAGGGGCTGGTCTACCGCTCCGACACACTGAGCAAGCTGACCGACGCGGACGTCACCACCGTCTCCGGTCTCGGCCTCAAGAAGGTCATCGACTTCCGCATTCCGATGGAGATCCAGTACGACGGCGCCGACCGGCTGCCCACCGGACTCTCCCCCACCGCCCGCCCGGTCAGTGACCTCGGCCTCTACGGGACCCTCGTCGGCGCGATCGGCAGCGGCGACCCCGTCGTCCAGGAGCAGATGCTCGGCGGCGGCCGCGCCGAGGCCTACATGCGCGACATCTACCGCACCTTCGTGAGCAGCCCCGAGAACCGGGCGCAGTTCGCGGCGACCCTGCGGGAGATCGCGGACGGCCGGCAGGGCCCGGTCCTGTACCACTGCACGTCCGGCAAGGACCGGACGGGCTGGATGAGCTACGTGCTCCTGCGCGCCCTGGCGGTCCCCGAGGACACCGCGGAGCGCGACTACCTGGCGTCGAACACGTTCCGCGCCGCCTACGACGCCCGGGTGCGGGCGGGCCTCAAGCAGTCGGGCCGGATGCAGAACCCGGACCTGCTGATCCCGCTCCAGGAGGTCCGTCAGGACTACCTGGACTCGGCGACGGCGCAGCTGGAGGCCGACTACGGCAGCTTCTACGGCTACCTGACGCAGGGCCTCGGCCTGGACCTGCGGACGCTGGCGAAGCTGCAGGACAGGATGGTCCGGTAGCGGCGGCGCACAGCACGACGCCGGGCAGCGCGTCCTGCGCTGCCCGGCGTCGTGGTGCCTGCGTTGTGCGGGTCGGTCAGACCGCCCGGCGGCGGCCCTGGCCACCGGTGCCGACCCGGCTGCGCGAGGAGGCCGCGGCGGCGCCGCCACCGGAGCCGCCCGTGCCGCGCCGGCCGCGCTCGCCACCGGATCCGGCAGCGCCGCCGCCGCCGGCCTGGCCGCCGCGACGGGCCTGGCCCGACCCGGAGGCCGCCGGGGCCTGACCGGAGGTGCCCCCGCCGGAACGGCGGCCGCGGCCGCCGTTCGCCGGAGCGCCGCCCGTGGCGGAGCCGGTGCGCGGACCGCCCGACCGGCGGCGCGAGCCGGAGCCCGTACCGGAGCCAGAGCCGGAGCGAGGCTTCGGCGGGGTCGGCTGCGGCACGTCCAGCACCACCGGGATGCCCGAGGGCTCCTTGGCGCCGGTCAGCCGGGCCAGTTCCTCGTCCGAGGACTTGATCTGGGCGGTGCGCGGGGAGATCCCGGCGTCCGACATCAGACGGGACATGTCCCGCTTCTGGTCGGGGAGGACCAGGGTGACCACACTGCCGGACTCACCGGCGCGGGCCGTACGGCCGCCGCGGTGCAGGTAGTCCTTGTGGTCGGTGGGCGGGTCCACGTTGACGACCAGGTCGAGGTCGTCGATGTGGATGCCGCGGGCCGCGACGTTCGTGGCGACCAGCGCGGTGACCTCGCCCGTCTTGAACCAGTCCAGGGTGCGGTTGCGCTGCGGCTGGGAGCGGCCGCCGTGCAGGCCGGAGGCGCGCACGCCGTCGGCCAGCAGCTTCTTGACCATGCGGTCGACCCCGCGCTTGGTGTCGACGAACATGATCACCCGGCCGTCGCGAGCGGCTATACGCGTCGCCACGGCCTTCTTGTCGGTCTCGTCCATGACGTACAGGACGTGGTGCTCCATGGTGGTGACCGCACCGGCCGACGGGTCGACGGAGTGGCCGACCGGGTCGGTCAGGAACATCTTGACGAGCTTGTCGATGTTCTTGTCCAGCGTCGCCGAGAACAGCATCCGCTGGCCTCCGGCCTCGACCTGCTTGAGCAGCGCCGTGACCTGCGGCATGAAGCCCATGTCGGTCATCTGGTCGGCCTCGTCGAGGACGGTGATGGAGACCTGCGAGAGGTCGGCGTCACCGCGGTCGATGAGGTCCTTCAGGCGGCCGGGGGTGGCGACGAGCACCTCGGCGCCGCGGCGCAGGGCGCCCGACTGCCGGTTGATCGACATGCCGCCGACGACGGTCGCGATGCGCAGGTTGACGGCCGTGGCGTACGGGGCCAGGGCGTCGGTGACCTGCTGCGCGAGCTCACGGGTCGGTACGAGGACCAGCGCGAGCGGCGCCTTCGGCTGCGCGCGGCGGCCGGCGGTACGGGCCAGCAGCGCCAGGCCGAAGGCCAGCGTCTTGCCGGAGCCGGTGCGGCCGCGGCCGAGCAGGTCACGGCCGGCGAGGGAGTTCGGCAGCGTCGCGGCCTGGATGGGGAACGGCTCGGTGACGCCCTGGGCGGCGAGGGTCTTCAGCAGCGCCTCGGGCATGTCCATGTCCCCGAACGACTCGACCGGCGGCAGCGCCGGGGCGATCGGCTCGGGCATGGTGAATTCCTGGGGCCGGGCAACGGGCGCGGACTTCTGCCGTC
Organism: Streptomyces sp. NPDC054932; assembly: GCF_053610205.1. Taxonomy (NCBI): domain Bacteria; kingdom Bacillati; phylum Actinomycetota; class Actinomycetes; order Kitasatosporales; family Streptomycetaceae; genus Streptomyces; species Streptomyces sp. NPDC054932. The sequence continues at coordinate 16,511 of NZ_JBSGXU010000141.1, forward strand.
CCGCGCCAGACTTCGGACGCCCCTGGGCCGCACCTCGACCCCGGGTGGGGCGGCGGCTGGGTCGTGCGGAGCTGGAGCTGGTCATGCGAGAAAGCCCTCCTGAAACCGGCAGGTAAAACAAAGGTCGAAACAGCAGACAAGCCGGGGCCCGCACCTCGCGGTGCGGACCCCGGCATGCTGAAGAACTTAGGCGGGGATGATGTTCTCCGCCTGGGGGCCCTTCTGGCCCTGGGTGACGTCGAAGGACACGCGCTGGCCCTCCTGGAGCTCACGGAAGCCCTGGGTGGCGATGTTCGAGTAGTGGGCGAAGACGTCCGGGCCGCCACCGTCCTGCTCGATGAAGCCGAAGCCCTTTTCCGAGTTGAACCACTTCACGGTGCCAAGTGCCATTTTAAATCTCCTGAATAGGCGGCAAAGGGCCCCATCCGGAGATTCCGGCAAAACAATAAAAGCGCCTGAGGAACATTCCCGTCAGGCGCACATAAAGTTCATGGGTACCACAACTGCAACGAGCTCTAAGCTAGCACACCTCGCTGCGGGGAGTCCCGGGGCAAGGGGTGTGACCTGCGCCCTCCACCCCGCCGACGTGCGCCGTGCCGACCGGCCCGGTGGGCCGGCCGGCGGGCCGGAGCCCCCGTCCCCCTTGGGTTGCGGGCGGTCCGGACCCTTCCGGACGCCCGCCCCGACCGGCGGCCCGGCTCCGCCGTGGGCGAAAAGATTCATCCTTACGGGTCGGACCACCGAACGTCCGCAGCCACGGCCGCCGCACGGGCGGGGACCCGCAGGACGGCGCCCCTCACCCCCGGCCCGGAGCGGCCCGGCCTACAGCCGCTCGATGATCGTCACGTTGGCCTGGCCGCCCCCCTCGCACATCGTCTGGAGGCCGAAGCGGCCGCCGGTGCGCTCCAGTTCGTGCAGGAGGGTGGTCATCAGCTTCACCCCGGTCGCCCCCAGCGGATGGCCCAGGGCGATCGCGCCGCCGTTGACGTTGACCCGCTCCGGGTCGGCCCCGGTCTCCTTCAGCCAGGCCAGCACCACCGGGGCGAACGCCTCGTTGATCTCCACCAGGTCGATGTCGGCCAGCGACATGCCGGTCTTCTTCAGCGCGTGGGCCGTGGCCGGGATCGGCGCGGACAGCATGCGGATGGGGTCCTCGCCGCGTACCGAGAGGTGGTGGATGCGGGCGCGCGGGCGCAGGCCGTGTTCGCGTACCGCCCGCTCGGAGGCGATCAGCATCGCCGCGGCGCCGTCCGAGACCTGGGAGGAGACGGCCGCCGTGATGGTGCCGCCCTCGACCACCGGCTTCAGGGTGGCCATCTTCTCCAGGGTCGTGTCCCGGCGCGGGCCCTCGTCCGCGCTCACGTCCCCGTACGCCACCGTCTCGCGCGCGAAGCGGCCCTCGTCGATGGCCCGGATCGCCCTCCGGTGGGAGCGGAGTGCGAATTCCTCCATGTCCTGCCGGGTGATGCCCCACTTCCGCGCGATCAGTTCGGCGCCGTGGAACTGGTTCACCGGGGCGTCCCCGTAGCGGGCCCGCCAGCCCTGCGAGCCGGCGTACGGCCCCTCGTCGAGGCCGAGCGGCTCCGCCGCCTGCCGTGAGGCGAAGGCGATCGGGATCATCGACATGTTCTGGGTGCCGCCCGCGACCACCAGGTCCTGGGTGCCGGACAGGACGCCCTGCGCCGCGAAGTGCACCGCCTGCTGCGAGGACCCGCACTGCCGGTCGACGGTGACCCCCGGCACCTCCTCGGGCAGGCCGGCCGCCAGCCACGCCGTCCGTGCGATGTCGCCCGCCTGCGGTCCCACCGTGTCGAGGCAGCCGAACACCACGTCCTCCACGGCGGCCGGGTCCACCCCGGACCGCTCGATCAGTGCCTTCAGGACGTGCGCGCCCAGGTCGGCCGGGTGGACGGCGGACAGGCCGCCCTTCCGCCGCCCCACGGGGGTGCGTACCGCATCGACTATGTAGGCCTCGGGCATCGGGACTCCTCAGACGGTCGGGTCTCTCACGTGGGGCGCAGTGCGATCCCGTCCAGCACCATCGACAGGTACTGGCGGGCGATCTCTTCGGGGCTGTGCTGTCCGCCCGGCCGGTACCAGGACGCCGCCACCCACACCGTGTCGCGCACGAAGCGGTAGGTGAGGCGGATGTCGAGGTCGGCGCGGAAGACCTCGGCGGCGACGCCCCGCTCCAGCGTCCCGAGCCATGCCTTCTCGAACTTCTGCTGCGAGGCGGAGAGGTAGTGGAAGCGGGGCTGGGCGGAGAGGGTGCGGGACTCCTTCTGGTAGATGGCGACGGCGGCGCGGTGCCGGTCGATCTCCCGGAAGGACTCGGTGACGAGGGCCTCGATGGTCTCCCTGGGGCCGAGACCGGCGGCGAGGACGGTGTCGTACCCCTCCCACAGTTCGGTCAGGAACGCCGAGAGGATCTCGTCGAGCATCGATTCCTTGGAATCGAAGTGGTAGTAGAGGCTGCCGGCGAGCATGCCGGCGGCGTCTGCGATCTTGCGGACGGTGGTGGCGTTGTAGCCCTGCGCGGCGAAGACCTCGGCGGCGGTGTCGAGGAGTTCACGACGCCGTTCCGGGGAGGCCGTCACCTGCGGCTTCTTCTTGACTGTCGGCTTGTTCGTTGGCACGCGCCCATTCTCGGCCAGGTGATGCCCTGCCGGGCGTCGCGGGCCCGGTCCGGTCGGCAAGGCATCCCCTAGGCGTGCTGGCTGCTGACCGACACCGTCTCGCCGGTCATGTACGACGAGTAGTCGCTGGCCAGGAAGACGATGACGTTGGCGACCTCCCAGGGCTCGGCGTACCGGCCGAAGGCCTCGCGGGCGGTGAGTTCGGCCAGCAGCTCCTCGCTGGTGACCTTCACCAGGTGCGGGTGCATGGCCAGGCTCGGGGCGACCGCGTTGACGCGTACGCCGAACTCCGCGGCCTCCAGGGCGGCGCAGCGGGTCAGCGCCATCACTCCGGCCTTGGCGGCGGCGTAGTGGGCCTGGCCGGTCTGGGCGCGCCAGCCGATGACGGAGGCGTTGTTGACGACCACCCCGCCGCCGCCGGAGGCCCTGAGCGCCCGCAGTGCGGCGCGGGTGCAGCGGAAGGTGCCGTTGAGGGTGACGTCGAGAACGCGGGACCACTGGGCGTCGGTCATGTCGACGAGGGCGGCGGTGCCGCCGAGGCCGGCGTTGTTGACGACGATGTCGAGGCGGCCGTGGGTGTGTTCGGCGAGCGCGAAGAGGGCCTGGACCTGGTCCTCGTCGGTGACGTCGCAGGGCAGGGAGGTGACGCGGTCGGCCCCGAACTCGGCGGCGAGCGCCTCCTCGGTCTCCTTCAGGCGGCGGGCGTGGGCGTCGCCGATGACGATGCGGGCGCCCTCCTCCAGGAGGCGGCGGGCGGTGGCTCCGCCGATGCCGGCGCCGGCTGCGGCGGTGACGACGGCGGTGCGGTCCTTCAGCAGTCCGTGCGCGGGGACGTAGTCGGGGGCGGTCACGCCCGTACCTCCTCGGGGAAGGCCGGGGAGCGGAACTCCTCGACGCTGCTCATGCCGTACGTTAGCCTACCAAACACTTGTTAGGGAAGCTTCGCGAAGGGGGCGGCCGGCCGATGGACCTCACCATGGACCTGACCCAGACGGCGGAGGTGGAGGCCTTCCGGGCCGAGGCCCGGGCCTGGCTGGCCCACCGGGTCCCCGCCTCCCCCCTGCCCTCCCTGGAGACGGCCGAGGGTTTCGCGGCGCACCGGGAGTGGGAGGCGGCGCTGCACGCGGACCGCTGGTCGGTGGTCTCGTGGCCCGAGGAGTACGGGGGCCGGGGCGTGGACATCGTGAAATGGCTGGTCTTCGAGGAGGAGTACTGGGCGGCGGGCGCGCCCGGCCGGGTCTCGCAGAACGGCATCAACCTCCTCGCGCCCACCCTCTTCGACCACGCGAGCGCGGAGCAGCGGGCGCGGGTGCTGCCGTCCATGGCGAGCGGCGAGGTGATCTGGGCGCAGGCCTGGTCGGAGCCCGAGTCGGGGTCCGACCTGGCGTCCCTGAAGTCGCGGGCGGTCCGCACGGACGGCGGCTGGCTGCTGTCCGGGCAGAAGACCTGGTCCTCGCGGGCGGCCTTCGCGGACCGCGCCTTCGGGATCTTCCGCAGCGACCCGGACACCGCGAAACCGCACCAGGGGCTCACGTATCTGATGTTCGACCTGCGGGCACCGGGGGTGACGGTGCGGCCCATCGGCCGCCTCGACGGCAAGCCGGCCTTCGCGGAGCTCTTCCTCGACCAGGTCTTCGTACCGGACGAGGACGTGATCGGGGAGCCGGGGCAGGGCTGGCGGATCGCCATGTCGACGACCGGCAACGAGCGCGGGCTGACCCTGCGCTCCCCCGGCCGCTTCCTGGCGGCGGCGGACCGGCTGGTGGGGCTCTGGCACGCGCGCGGGGACGCGTCCGACGCCGCACTGCGGGACCGGGTGGCGGACGCGGTGGTCGGGGCGCGCGCGTACGAGCTGTTCACCTGGGCGAACGCCTCCCGCTTCGCGGCGGGCGAGGCGATCGGGGCCGAGTCCAGCCTGAACAAGGTGTTCTGGTCGGAGTACGACATCGCCCTGCACGAGACGGCGCTGGACCTGCTGGGCGCGGACGCGGAGCTCGCGGAGGGCGAGTGGGCCGAACCGTGGGTGTTCTCCCTCGCCGGGCCGATCTACGCGGGGACGAACGAGATCCAGCGCGACATCATCGCCGAGCGGCTGCTCGGCCTCCCGAAGGGCCGCCGCTGATGCGCTTCCTGCCGACCGACGAGCAGTCGGCCTTCGCCCGTACGCTGCGCTCCCTGCTGGCCGCGGCGGAGGTCCCGGCGGCGGTACGGGCCTGGGCGGACGGCAAACCGGACCCCGGGCGGGCGCTGTGGGCCGCTCTCGCCCGGACGGGACTGTTCGCGCTGGCCGTGCCGGAGCGCTGGGAGGGGGCGGGCCTGCTCCCGCTGGAGATGTCCCTCGGCTTCGTGGAGCTGGGGCGGGCCGGGGTGCCGGGGCCGGTGGTGGAGAGCGCCGCCGTGTCGGTTCTGCTGTCGGAGCTGGGGGACGAGTCGCTCGCCCAGCGGTTCCTGCCGGGGCTGGCCGGGGGCGAGACCTCGGCGACGCTGATCCTGCCGGGCGGGAGCCCGTACGCCCTGGACGCGGACGCGGCGACGTACCTGTTCACGGTGTCGGGGGCGGGCGAGCTGCGACTGGTCGGCGGCCCGGGCGGCGGCCGGGACGGCGCGGGCGGCGCGGGTGAACCGCTCCGGTCCACGGATCCCGCGCGCAGGC
>NZ_JBSGXU010000142.1:0-21724 GCF_053610205.1 Streptomyces sp. NPDC054932
GTCCGGCCCAGCACCGGCGAGATCAGCGCGGTCGCCAACAGCCCGGCCGGCGGGTTCAACGTGGCGATGGAGGGGGCGCAGGCCCCCGGCTCCACGATGAAGGTCGTGACCGCGGCGATGATGCTGGAGCACGGACTGGTCGGCGGACCGACCTCCCCGGTCGAGTGTCCGAAGGAGGTGACCTGGTCGGGCCGGACCTTCCACAACAACAAGAACTTCTCCATCGCGAACGGCACCTTCCGGGACAGCTTCCGCCGCTCCTGCAACACCTTCTTCATGAAGGCGCTGGGCCCGCTGAACGCCAAGGGCGTGGAGGACACCGCCCTGAGCCAGACGGCCCGCAAGTACTTCGGCCTGGGCGGGGTGTGGTCCATCGGGATCGTCTCCACCGACGCCCGCATCCCGGTCTCGAAGGGCCCCGAGACGGCCGCCTCCTACATCGGCCAGGGCAAGGTCACCATGAACGCCCTCAGCGTCGCCTCCCTCTCGGCGACCGTGCAGAACGGCGCGTTCCGCCAGCCGGTGATCGTGCCCAGGGAGATGATCAAGGGCGAGCTGACCACCGCCCAGCCGCTGCCCGGGAACATGGCCGCCACCCTGCGCAGCGTGATGGGCGCCGCCGCGACCGACGGCACCGCCGCCAAGGCGATGTCCGCGGTCAGCGGCGACAAGGGAGCCAAGACCGGGTCGGCCGAGGTCGACGGGCAGAGCGACTCCAACAGCTGGTTCACCGGCTACGCGGACGACCTGGCCGCCGGCTCGGTCGTCCAGTCCGGCGGCTACGGCAGCGGGCCGGCGGGCAACGTCGTCGCGTCCGTGCTGAACGCACGGTAGGGCGCAGACGGTCCGGTCGGCAGCGTGGAGACGGCCGGACGGGCCGAGGCGCACGATACGACGGCGGAGGCTGTCGACGCCGTGGCCAGTCTCGTTCCAGTACATCCACACGGGGCCGACCGAGGGGGACAGTGGCGGGCAGAACCCGTCCGTGACGGCACTCTGCCCGCTACACCCCCACCGACCGACGTTTCCCCAGGTCAAACCACGAAGTACTGCTGGAGTACTAGGGGGTGTCCGCAAAGTTTCGCCTGGCCCGCGACGCCCGGCACGGCACCTCGCCGCGTTGTCGAAGCGCGCGAGTAGGAACAGGTACGAGCTGCGCCTCTCCGCCTTGCGGTGCACCGCACAGGACGCCGCGGGCCACGCCCTCCGGGCGCCGGCGCTACTTTGCGGACTCCCCCTAGAGCTCGACGACCTTGCCGTCCGCGACCTCCAGGCGGCGGGTCACGTGTACCGCGTCCAGCATGCGGCGGTCGTGGGTGACCAGCAGGAGGGTGCCCTCGTAGGCGTCGAGGGCGGATTCCAGCTGCTCGATCGCCGGGAGGTCGAGGTGGTTGGTCGGCTCGTCCAGGACCAGCAGGTTCACCCCGCGGCCCTGGAGCAGGGCCAGTGCGGCACGGGTGCGCTCGCCCGGGGAGAGGGTGGCCGCCGGGCGCAGGACGTGGGCCGCCTTGAGGCCGAACTTGGCCAGCAGGGTGCGGACTTCGGCCGGCTCGGTCTCGGGGACCGCCGCGCAGAAGGCCTCGAGCAGCGGTTCGTCGCCGAGGAACAGGCCGCGCGCCTGGTCCACCTCGCCGACCAGGACGCCCGAGCCGAGGGTGGCCGAGCCCGAGTCCGGGGTCAGCCGGCCCAGCAGGACGGCGAGGAGGGTGGACTTGCCGGCGCCGTTGGCACCGGTGATCGCCACCCGGTCCGCCCAGTCGATCTGCAGGCTCGCCGGGCCGAAGGAGAAGTCACCGCGCCGGACGGCCGCCTCGCGCAGCGTGGCCACCACCGCGCCGGAGCGCGGGGCCGTCGCGATCTCCATGCGCAGCTCCCACTCCTTGCGGGGCTCCTCGACGACGTCCAGCCGCTCGATCGCCCGCTGCGTCTGGCGGGCCTTGGCGGCCTGCTTCTCGCTCGACTCGCCGCGCAGGTTCTTGCCGATCTTGTCGTTGTCGGAGGCCTTGCGGCGGGCGTTGCGCACACCCTTGTCCATCCAGTTGCGCTGCATCTGGGCCCGGCCTTCGAGCGCCGACTTCTTGCCCGCGTACTCCTCGAACTCCTCGCGGGCGTGGTTGCGGGCGCGCTCGCGCTCCTCGAGGTAGGAGTCGTAGCCGCCGCCGTACAGGTTGATCTGCTGCTGGGCGAGGTCGAGTTCGAGGACCTTGGTGACCGTCCGGGTCAGGAACTCGCGGTCGTGGCTGATGACGACCGTGCCGGCGCGCAGCCCCTTGACGAACCGCTCCAGCCGCTCCAGACCGTCCAGGTCCAGGTCGTTGGTGGGCTCGTCGAGCAGGAAGACGTCGTAGCGTGAGAGGAGGAGCGAGGCGAGGCCCGCGCGGGCCGCCTGACCGCCGGAGAGTGCCGTCATGGGCAGGTCGAGACCGACCGCGAGGCCGAGGTCGTCCGCGACCTCCTGGGCCCGCTCGTCGAGGTCGGCGCCGCCGAGGTTCAGCCACTGGTCCAGTGCCGTCGCGTACGCGTCGTCCGCGCCCGGCGTCCCGTCCACCAGGCCCTGCGTCGCCGCGTCGAGCTCCGCCTGGGCGGCCGCCACGCCCGTACGGCGGGCCAGGAACTCCCGGACCGACTCGTCCGGCCGGCGCTCCGGCTCCTGCGGGAGGTGACCGACGGCGGCGCCGGGCGGGGAGAGCCGCAGCTCTCCGGTCTCGGGGGTGTCCAGCCCGGCGAGCAGCCGCAGCAGGGTGGACTTCCCGGCGCCGTTCACGCCGACGAGGCCGATGACGTCGCCGGGGGCGACGACGAGGTCGAGATCGGCGAAGAGCGTGCGCTCACCGTGCGCGGCGGTGAGCTTCTTGGCGACGAGGGTTGCAGTCATGATGTGCCGATCCTATCCGCGCGCGGGGCCTGCCCCCGCGTGGCCGGATAGGTGGGAAGCCCGTCATTGCGGCCATGGGGACCCGCATCACACCATGAGGTCATGACGTTGCGAAACGTGCTCGTCCTCCTCTACGACGGGGTGCAGAGCCTCGACGTGACCGGACCGGTGGAGGTGTTCGCCGCGCTGTCCCGGTTCCCGGGGCGCGACGCGTACCGGATCCGGACGGTGTCCCCGGGCGGTGCGCCGGTCCGGACGAGCAGCGGGCTCGTGCTCATGCCGGACGGGGAGCTGGAGAGCGCCCGGCCGGGGGCCGGGACCACGCTCCTCGTGCCCGGAGGGCAGTACACGGCGGACTTCGAGCCGCGGCTCGTCGACTGGCTGCGCGCCCACGGGGGTGACGCGGAGCGCTTGGTGTCCGTGTGCACGGGCGGACTGCTGCTGGCGGAGGCCGGCCTGCTGGACGGGCGGCGGGCGACGACGCACTGGTACATCTGCGAGCAGATGGCGCGGGACTATCCGAAGGTCGCCGTCGACCCGGATCCGATCTTCGTCAGGGACGGGACGGTGGCCACCTCGGCCGGGGTCACGGCGGGGATCGACCTGGCGCTGGCACTGGTCGAGGACGACCACGGGCGGAACGTGGCCCTGCAGATCGCCCGGCACCTCGTGGTCTTCCTCCGCAGACCCGGCAATCAGGCTCAGTTCAGTGCGCAGCTCGCGGCGCAGACGGCGAGGCGGGATCCGCTGCGGGACGTGCAGCAGTGGATCACGGAGCATCCGGAGGGCGACCTGAGCGTGGAGGCCCTGGCCGGGCGGGCGCGGCTCTCCCCGCGCCACTTCGCCCGCGCCTTCCGGGCGGAGACGGGCGTCACGCCGGGGCGCTACGTGGAGCGGGTCCGCGTGGAGCACGCCCGCCGGCTGCTGGAGGACGGGGCCGCGGGCGTCGCCGAGGTCGCCCGCGCCTGTGGCTACGGCACCCCCGAGGCGCTCCGCCGTGCCTTCGTGAAGACCATCGGCCAGCCCCCGGCCGAGTACCGGCGCCGCTTCGGCCCCTGACACCGGCCGCTCTGCGACCGCGGCCCCGGGCCGCAGCGGGATGTCCCCGCGCGCACCGCAGGACCGCCGCCCCCGCCCGGGGGCGGTGCAGATGTGACCGTTCCGGAGGAACCATGCAGATCGCCGTACTGCTCTACGACCGCTTCACCGCCCTCGACGCCATCGGGCCGTTCGACACGCTCGGCCGGCTCCCGGACGCCGAGGTCGTCTTCGTGTCCGAGCGGCCGGGCCCCGTACGGACCGACACCGGGGCGCTCGCACTTGTCGCCGACAAGGCGCTGCACGAGGTGACCCGGCCCGACATCGTCATCGTGCCCGGCGGCCCGCACCCCGATGTGGAGATGGCGAATCCCGCCGTCCTGTCGTGGCTGCGGGAGGTCGATACCGGCACCACCTGGACGACCTCGGTGTGCACCGGCTCGCTGCTGCTCGCCGCCGCCGGCCTGCTCGAGGGCCGCCGGGCCACCAGTCACTGGATGTTCCTGGACTCCCTCAAGCCGTTCGGGGCGGAGCCGACGGGGGAGCGGGTGGTGTTCGACGGCAAGTACGTCACGGCGGCCGGTGTCTCCTCCGGCATCGACATGGGCCTCACCCTGATCGGCAGGATCGCCGGCGACGATTTCGCCCGGACCGTCCAGCTGATGACCGAGTACGACCCGCAGCCGCCCTACGACGCCGGCTCGCCGGAGAAGGCCCCGGCCGAACTCGTGGCGCGGCTGCGCGCACACAGCCCGCTGGACCGGTGAGACCTCAGGACCCTTCCGTTCCTTCCGTGGCCCCGGCGCGGGGCGTCCAGGTGAAGGCCGGGGTCCGGCGTTCCAGGAACGCGGCGACCCCCTCCGCGGTGTCCTCGCTTCCGGCGGCCTGGTCCTCCCAGTACGCGTCCCGGTCGGTCCGGCCGTCCGCGAACTCCTTGGCCGCAGACTGCGTCAGCTGCGAGCGCGAGGCCAGGATCCGGGTGAACTCGCCGACCCGCTTGTCCAGTTGGCCGGCCGGCAGCAGCTCGTTGAGGAAACCGGCGCGCAGCGCGGCCTCCGCGCCGATCAGCTCCGCCGAGAAGAGGAGGTACTTGGCCCACGCGGGGCCGACCAGGGACGCCAGCCGCCGGGTGGAGGACGCCGGGTAGACGATGCCCAGCTTGGCCGGGGTCACGCCGAAGGAGGCCCCCTCCTCGGCGAAGCGCAGGTCGCAGGCCGCCGCCAGCTGGCTGCCGCCGCCCACGCAGAAGCCGCGGATCGCCGCCAGCGTGGGCTTCGGGAAGGCGGCCAGGGCCTCCTCGGCGGCCACGGCGAGGGCCCGGGGGTCATCGTCCCCGGCGTCCCCGGTGAGCGAGGAGATGTCGGCGCCCGCGCAGAAGGTCGGTCCGGCCCCGGTCAGTACGACCACCCGTACGGCCGGGTCCTGCGCCAGGCCCGCCAGCAGCTCCGGGACCGCCCGCCACATGGCGGCGGTCATGGCGTTGCGCTTGGCGGGGTGCGAGATGACGACGGTGGCCACCCCGTCGGCGACCGTGTGCAGGAGGGTTGCGTCCAGGGCTGCGTCCATGCGCCGGATGCTATCCCGGGCGGTCATACCTATGATCAAGGGAGTCCGTCGGGGGTGCGAGGAGGTGGCACGTCCATGGGCGCAGACCGTGCAGACCGTACCGGGGACGGTTCCGGGGCCAGGGTCGGGGGCCCGGAGCCGCAGCGGGAGAAGAAGAAGCTCAGCCGCAGCTTCGCGCTGATGACGGGGCTCGGGGTGATTCTGGCGCTGGCCGGTCTGGTCGGCCTGGTCTACACGGGCGTGGCCACGCTCACCTCGATGTTCCTGTTCGGCTGGCTGCTGCTGATCGGCGGTGCGGTGGGCCTGGTGCACGCCGTGCAGGCGCGCAGGAGCAACTATTTCTGGCTCGCCGTCGTCGTCGCCGCGATCAATCTCGCCGCGGGCTTCGTGATCCTGCGCCGCCCCGAGGCGAGTGCCGAGGCGCTGACCATGTTCGCCGCCCTGCTCTTCCTCGTCGGCGGGGTGTTCCGGCTGGTCGGGGCGCTGGTGGTGCGCGGATCCAATGCCGGGCTCGCGGTCGTCCAGGGCGCCTTCGGAATCCTGCTGGGCTTCCTGATCCTCTCCAACTGGCCCGGCAACAGTCTGTACGTGATCGGTACCTTCTTCTCCCTCGCCCTGCTGTTCGACGGGCTGAGCCTGGTGGCCATGGGCATGGGGTCCCGGCGCATCCTGGGCTTGGTCAGGGAGGACGAGGCCGCGGCGGAGGCGGAAGCGGCGGACCGGGCGGGCGAGGCGGCCGCGAAGCGTCCAGCAGAAGATCAGGAACAGTCGAACAACTGACTCTGTCATACGCCAGTGGTCAGAAAGTGTCCGATAGACGCTGACTTCTGGTCAGCAGTCCGGTCCGGATCAGCCCGTTCCCCACTCTTGTCGCGTGGAGACGATCGAGCGTGAAGACGGGGGACGGAAGATGGATGTCAGCGGGAGCGTCCCGCCAGCCAAGGAGGGTGAGGCGGAGGCTCCGGCCGACCCCCTCGCCTACGAGGGAGTGTGGAGGTTCACCGCGCCCGCTGTTGAAGAATCCGTTCCGCAGGCCCGCCGCGCGGTCCGGGACCTGCTCGGGCGCCAGGGGGTGCCGGCCCATCAGGACCTGGTGTACTCCCTGCTCCTGATCGTCTCCGAACTGGTGACGAACTCGGTCCGGCACGCCGCCCTGCTCTCACCGGAGGTCGCGGTCGAGGTCGCGATCGGCCGCTCGTGGGTGCGGGTGGCCGTCGAGGACAACCACCCCTACCGCCCCAAGGCGCTGGAGGCCGACTTCGGCCAGACCGGCGGCCGGGGCCTGCTCCTGGTACGGGAGATCACGCTCGAGGCCGGCGGGGTCTGCGACGTCGAGCACACCTCGACGGGCGGCAAGGTCATCTGGGCGGCGCTGCCGCTCGCCCCGCCGGCCGCCGGCTGAGCGGCGGTCGGCGAAGCGGCAGGGCCGCGCAGCGGGACGGCGCACGGGCTACCAGCCCGCCGCGTCTCCCGTCAGCTCGCGGATCGCGGGCCGCGCCGCGTCGAGCACGGTCATGAACCAGGCCGAGAACGGTACTTCGGCGTGCCGCTCGACCAGTTCCTCGGCGGTGACGAAGGCGGTGTCCTCGACCTCCTCCGGATCCGGCCGCACGGCAGCCTGTGCAAGTCCCACGAACAGGTGATTGAACTCCTGCTCCACCAGACCCGACGCGGGGTCCGGGTGGTTGTAGCGCACCGTTCCCGCCTGCGCGAGCAGTGAGGGCGACAGCCCCAGCTCCTCGTGGGTCCGCCGGGCGGCGGCCGCGAACGGCGACTCCCCGGGATAGGGGTGGCCGCAACAGGTGTTCGACCAGACGCCGGGGGAGTGGTACTTCCCGAGGGCCCGCTGCTGGAGCAGCAGACGGCCCTGCTCGTCGAAGAGGAACACGGAGAACGCCCGGTGCAACTGGCCGGGCGCCTGATGGGCGGAGAGCTTCTCCGCCGTGCCGATGGTGTTGCCGGACTCGTCGACCAGTTCGAGCATGATCGGTTCTTGAGTACCGGTGCCGTTGGACGCGCTGTTCGCGGCGGTGGCTGGTGTGGTCGGCATACCCATCCTTCGCTTCGGACTTCGGCCTTCAGTCTGCCGTACAAAAGCGGCTTGTCCCCACTTCGGAGATCCACGCATGTCCGCCCCCCGACGCGTGCTACGCGACGGGGGGCGGATCACATCACGTGATGTGACACATGCCGTTGTGTGATCGTCAGACTCCGAACGGGGCCGGGTACCTGATCGTCCCCGCCGGCACCGGAACGGAGTCGTCCAGCACCAGCGCCATCATTGCCTCGTCGGGCACCTCGAAGGGCGCCCGGATCCCGAAGTGCGACGCCGGTACGAAACCGAAGCGCGGATAGTACTCGGGGTGCCCGAGGACCAGGACCAAGGACTCCCCGCGCTCCCGGGCCGCCGAGAGCAGGGCCCGTACGACCGAGGAGCCCGCGCCCGAGCGCTGCAGCGCGGGATCGGCCGCCACCGGGGCGAGGGCGAGCGCCGGGGCGCCGTCGACCTCGCACCGGGTCAGCAGGGCGTGCGCCGCCACCGACCCGTCCGGCGCCTCGGCCACGTACGACAGGCCGGGCAGCCAGGCGCCGTCCGTGCGCAGTGCGTCGACGAGGTCGGCCTCCAGAGGCGTCCCGAACGCCGCCAGGTTGACCTCCCTGACGGCGGCCGCGTCGGCCGCGGTCTCCGGGCGGGCGGGCCAGGCGTCGCCGTCCCCGGCGGTCACCGGGCGCAGGACGTAACCCGTGTACCCGTACTCGTGCCCGTGGCGGGCCCGTACGTCGAGCTCCTCACGGGTCGCGGCCAGCGCCTTCGCCATCGCGGGCCCGCCCGCCGGGGACAGGTCCCGGACCCGCTCGGCGAGCGGGCCGTAGTACTCGGCCCAGTCGGAGTCCGGCAGGTGGTGCACGCCGAGCACCCGGTACCCGGCGGCCTGGGCGGCCGCGAGGTTGCCGGCGGTGGCGCGCAGCGCGCAGTGCGGGTCCCAGAAGGCGCGGGCGCCGGCGGAGGGCTCGGGAACCGTCCACTGGCACTCGGTCAGGACGAGGGTGCCGCCCGGGGCGAGCAGCCGCTTCCACCGCGCGAGCGCGGCGTCGAAGCCGAGGATGTAGGCGGAGCCCTCCGCCCAGACGAGGTCGAAGGAGCCGTCCGGGAAGTCCTCGCCCTCCAGTGCGCCCATGTCCGCCCCGACGGTGCGGATGCGGCCGGCGAGCCCGCGGGCCGCGGCGGCCTCACGGAGCTCGTCGAGGAAGGGGGCGTGCAGGTCGACGGCGGTCACCTCGGCGCCGCCCGTGCCCGGTCCGCCCGCCTCGGCGGCGAGCAGCAGGGCGCTGCGGCCCGGTCCGCAGCCGAGGTCGAGGACGCGCGGCCGCTCGGGCAGCGGTCCGCACAGGGACAGGAGGTGGCGGGTGCTCGCGTCGGAGCCCGGAGCCTGCCGGGGCAGGCCGCGGTGCAGGTCGAAGAAGGCGTCCCGGAAAGCGACGTCGTCGACGCCGTCGTTGAAGTCGTCGTGGTCGTCGTTGGAGGAATTGCTGTCGGTCAACGTGAACCCTTGGAACGGGGGCTCCGGCCGACGAGGCCCAGCTGTGTGATCAGGCCCGGCCGGATGCCCGGAAGGAATGGGAGATGCACCGGAGTTCGCTGCGCATGGCCGCGACCACTACGACGGTCATCAACCCACCTCTTTCCACTCGACACGTTCAGGGGCGTGTCCACCGTAACATCAGGGCCGTTTGTGGTACCGCGCGGTGATCGTCAATGATGATCGGAACCCGGCCCGGGAGCCCGAATATTCGGCTTATCAGGGCGTAAACGGGTGGTGAACGCCTGCTTCCATTCATCCGATAGCCTCTGCCGACGTGCCGCCGCGCCCTGAGGCGCGCGTTCGGAATCCGTTACAAGGAGTGAGTTCGTCTGCCGACCGTCATCCTCACCGGCCTGCCGGTCCCCGGATCACCGCTCGCGGACGAGCTGCGCTCCCTCGGCTTCGACGTCCGCCCGGCCGCCGGTCCCCGGGACGCCGCCGCCGCTCTGGCCGGCGTACCTGCCGACCAGCGGGTGGCCGTCGTGGACAGCGCCTTCGTCGGCCACGTGCACGCGCTGCGCCTCGCGCTGACCGACCCGCGCTTCGACGCCTGCGCCGTCACCGGTGCCCTGGCCGTCCGGGCCGGCGCCCGCGAGGCCCTCGACAAGGCCGCCGCCGTGGCCGCCGACGCGCCGAACGGCGACGCGGGCCCGTACGCGGACCGGCTCGCCGCCGCGGTCGAGGCCGCCGGGACCACCGTCCAGCGGCCCGAACTGGGCACGCTCGTCGCCGCCGTCCCCGCCGGCCCGGCGGAGCGTGACGCGGCGACCGCCGCCGTCGCCGCCGTCGACGACGAGGCCGTCCGCCTGCGGACCGCCGTGAAGTCCCGCGACGGCTTCTTCACCACCTTCTTCATCAGCCCGTACTCGCGCTACATCGCCCGCTGGTGCGCGCGCCGCGGCCTGACCCCGAACCAGGTCACCACCGCCTCGCTGATCACCGCGCTGATCGCGGCCGGCTGCGCCGCCACGGGCGACCGCTGGGGCTACGTCGCGGCCGGTGTGCTGCTCCTCGTCTCCTTCGTACTGGACTGCACCGACGGGCAGCTCGCCCGCTACTCGCTCCAGTACTCGACGATGGGCGCCTGGCTCGACGCCACCTTCGACCGCGCGAAGGAGTACGCCTTCTACGCGGGCCTCGCGCTCGGCGCGTCCAGGAACGGCGACGACGTCTGGGCCCTGGCCGTCGGATCCATGATCCTCATGACCTGCCGGCACGTCGTGGACTTCTCCTTCAACGAGGCCAACCACGACGCCACCGCCAACACGAGCCCGACGGCCGCCCTCTCCGGCCGGCTCGACAGCGTCGGCTGGACCGTGTGGGTCCGCCGGATGATCATCCTCCCGATCGGTGAGCGCTGGGCGATGATCGCGGTCCTGACCGCGTTCACCACGCCCCGGATCGTCTTCTACGCCCTGCTGATCGGCTGCGCCTTCGGCGCGCTCTACACCACCGCCGGCCGGGTCCTGCGCTCCCTGACGCGCAAGGCCACCCGCACCGACCGGGCGGCCCAGGCCCTCGCCGACCTCGCCGACTCGGGCCCGCTCGCCGAGCTCCAGGCCCGGCTGCTGCGCGGCCGCGCCGGGTCCTTCGGTTCCGTGTACGTGGCGGCCCTGGGCACGCTGGTGATGCTCGGCGGCGCCCTGTACCTGCCGTTCGGCGACCCGCGGCTGATCGCCGTCGCCGTGATCTATGTCATGGCGGCCGGCCTCGCCGTCGCCGCACCCCTCAAGGGCACCCTGGACTGGCTGATCCCGCCGCTGTTCCGGGCCGCCGAATACGTCACCGTCCTGGTGCTCGCCGCCAAGGCGGACGTCCCCGGGGCCCTTCCGGCGGCATTCGGCCTGATCGCGGCGGTCGCCTACCATCACTACGACACGGTGTACCGCATTCGCGGTGGCACCGGCGCGCCCCCGCACTGGCTGGTGCGGACGATCGGCGGCCACGAAGGCCGGGTCCTGCTGATCACGGCCCTGGCGGCCGTCCTCGTGTCGCGCGAAGCGGACTTCCCCGTCGCGCTCACGGTCACGGCCGTGTTCGTGGCACTCGTGGTGCTCGTGGAGAGCATCCGGTTCTGGGTCTCCTCCGGAGCACCCGCCGTACATGACGAAGGAGAACCAGCATGATCGGCCTTGTACTCGCTGCCGGTGCCGGACGCCGTCTGCGTCCCTACACCGACACCCTGCCCAAGGCGCTCGTGCCGGTCGGCCCCGAGGGTGACGAGGAGAGCCTGACGGTTCTCGACCTGACGCTGGGCAACTTCGCCGAGGTCGGCCTCACCGAGGTCGCCATCGTCGTCGGCTACCGCAAGGAGGCCGTCTACGCCCGCCGCGAGGCCCTGGAGGCCAAGTACGGCGTCAAGATCACGCTGATCGACAACGACAAGGCCGAGGAGTGGAACAACGCCTACTCCCTGTGGTGCGCGCGTGAGGTCCTCAAGCAGGGTGTGATCCTCGCCAACGGCGACACCGTCCACCCGGTCTCGGTCGAGCGCACGCTGCTCGCCGCCCGCGGCAACGGCCAGAAGATCATCCTCGCCCTCGACACGGTCAAGAACCTGGCCGACGAGGAGATGAAGGTCGTCACCGCCGACGGGAAGGGCGTCCAGAAGATCACCAAGCTGATGGACCCCGCCGACGCCACCGGCGAGTACATCGGTGTCACCCTCATCGAGCCCGAGGCCGCCGAGCAGCTGGCCGAGGCCCTGAAGACCACCTTCGAGCGCGACCCCGACCTCTACTACGAGGACGGCTACCAGCAGCTCGTCAACGACGGCTTCACCATCGACGTGGCCCCCATCGGCGACGTCAAGTGGGTCGAGATCGACAACCACGACGACCTTGCCAAGGGCCGGACGATCGCATGCCAGTACTGACGAGGCTCATCCCCTCGCCCGTCGTCGTCGACATCAGTCGCGGGGCGATGGACGACCTGGCCGGCCTCCTGGCCGACCAGCGGATCTCCGCCTCCGGCAAGCTGGCCATCGCGATCAGCGGGGGCTCCGGCGTGGCGCTGCGCGCCAAGCTGGAGCCCGTACTGCCGCACGCCGACTGGTACGCGGTCGTCGACGGCACCATCGACTCCGCGGTCAAGCTGGCCGACGACATAAAGGGCCGCCGCTACGACGCCGTCGTGGGCCTGGGCGGCGGCAAGATCATCGACGTGGCCAAGTACGCCGCGGCGCGCGTCGGGCTGCCCATGGTGGCCGTCGCCACCAACCTCTCGCACGACGGCATCTGCTCGCCGGTGTCCATCCTGGACAACGACAACGGCCGCGGTTCCTACGGCGTGCCCACGCCGATCGCCATGGTGATCGACCTCGACGTGATCAAGGAAGCCCCGGTCCGGTTCATCCGCGCCGGCATCGGTGACGCGATCTCCAACATCTCGGCGATCGCCGACTGGGAGCTCTCGCACGAGATCACCGGCGAGCCCGTCGACGGCCTGGCCGCCGCGATGGCCCGTACCGCCGGCCAGTCCGTGCTGCGCCACCCCGGCGGATGCGGCGACGACGAGTTCCTCACCGTGCTCTCCGAGGCCCTGGTCCTCACCGGCATCGCCATGTCGATCAGCGGGGACACCCGCCCCGCCTCCGGCGCCTGCCACGAGATCAGCCACGCCTTCGACCTGCTCTACCCGGGGCGCTCGGCGCTCCACGGCGAGCAGGTCGGCCTCGGCGCCGCCTTCGCGATGCACCTGCGCGGGGCCGCCGAGCAGTCCGGCCTCTTCGTCGAGGTGCTGCGCCGGCACGGTCTGCCGGTGACCCCCGAGGAGATCGGCTTCAGCATCGACGAGTTCGTCGCGGCCGTCGAGTACGCCCCCCAGACCCGCCCGGGACGCTTCACGATCCTGGAGCACCTCAACCTGTCCGCAGCCGAGATCAGGGACGCTTACGCCGACTATGTCAAGACCATCCGTAGCTGAACTGAGGCCCGTCGTCCACCCCGCGGGCGTCAAGGACCGGGTCAGCGGCGAGCACTGGGGCGGGCGCCTCTACATGCGCGAGATCTCCCTGCGCATCACCCGCTACCTGGTCACCACCAAGGTCACGCCCAACCAGCTGACCTACCTGATGACCCTCGCCGGCGTCCTCGCCCTCCCGGCCCTGCTGGTGCCGGGCATTCTCGGCGCCGTCCTCGGCGTGGTCGCGGTCCAGATGTACCTGCTGCTCGACTGCGTCGACGGCGAGGTCGCCCGCTGGAAGAAGCAGTACTCGCTCTCCGGGGTCTACCTGGACCGGGTCGGCGCCTACCTGTGCGACGCCGCGGTCCTGGTCGGCTTCGGCCTGCGCGCCGCCGACCTGTGGGGCCCCGGCGGCGCCGACTGGCTGTGGGCCTTCCTGGGCACCCTGGCCGCACTCGGCGCCATCCTGATCAAGGCCGAGACCGACCTGGTCGGCGTCGCCCGCCACCAGGCCGGCAAGCCGGTGGTCAAGGACGCGGCCGCCGAGCCGCGCGCGAAGGGCATGGCGCTCGCCCGCCGGGCCGCCGCCGCGCTCAAGTTCCACCGCCTGATCCTCGGCATCGAGGCCTCGCTGCTCATCCTGGTGCTGGCCGTCGTGGACCAGATCCAGGGCGACCTGTACTGGTCCCGGGTCGGGGTCGCCGTACTGGCCGCCATCGCGATGCTCCAGACCGTGCTGCACCTGGTGTCCATCCTCGCCTCCAGCAGGCTCAAGTGAGTGCCCCGCTGCGGCTGGGCGCCGTGATCATCACCATGGGCAACCGGCCCGACGAGCTCAAGGCGCTCCTCGACTCGGTGGCCCGCCAGGACGGCGCCCCCGTCGAGGTGGTCGTCGTGGGCCAGGGCGTGCAGGTCACCGGCCTGCCCGAGGGTGTCCGCAGCATCGACCTGCCCGAGAACCTGGGCATCCCCGGCGGGCGCAACGTCGGCATCGAGGCCTTCGGCCCCGGCGGCCGCGACGTGGACGTGCTGCTCTTCCTGGACGACGACGGTCTGCTGGAGCGCACCGACACCGCCGAGCTGTGCCGGCAGGCCTTCACCGAGGACCCCGGGCTCGGGATCATCAGCTTCCGGATCGCCGATCCCGAGACCGGTGTCACCCAGCGACGGCACGTGCCGCGCCTGCGGGCCTCCGACCCGATGCGCTCCTCCCGCGTGACCACCTTCCTGGGCGGCGCCAACGCCGTCCGCACGACGGTGTTCGAGCAGGTCGGAGCCTTGCCGGGGGAGTTCTTCTACGCGCACGAGGAGACCGATCTGGCCTGGCGGGCGCTCGACGCAGGGTGGCTGATCGACTACAGGTCGGACATGGTGCTGCTGCACCCGACGACTGCCCCCTCCCGGCACGCGGTCTACCACCGTATGGTGGCTCGTAACCGGGTGTGGCTCGCCCGCCGCAACCTGCCCGCCCCGCTGGTCCCGGTCTACCTGGGCGTCTGGCTCCTGCTGACGCTCGCCCGCAGGCCGTCGGTACCCGCGCTCAAGGCATGGTTCGGTGGTTTTCGGGAGGGATGGACCACTCCCTGCGGACCCCGGCGCCCGATGAGATGGCGTACGGTCTGGCGGTTGACCCGCCTGGGCCGACCTCCTGTCATTTGACCAGCCCGCGTCTGGCAACATGACGCGATCACGGGCCTCGAGCCACCAGCCTGATGCCCACCTGGCCGCATCTTGAAGACGAAAGTTTCAACTTGTGAGTGACACAACCCACGACGGCGCCCTCGCCACGAGCAGGCCGCCGTCCGACGACGCGGGGCTGAGCCCCGCGGAGCTCGCCAGGAAGTACGGCCTCTCGGTCAGCGGCGCCCGGCCCCGTCTGGGCGAGTACGTGCGGCAGCTCTGGGGCCGGCGCCACTTCATCATGGCCTTCTCCAGGGCCAAGCTGGTCGCGCAGTACAGCCAGGCGAAGCTCGGTCAGGTCTGGCAGGTGGCGACCCCGCTGCTGAACGCGGCCGTCTACTGGCTGATCTTCGGCCTGATCCTCGGGGCGGGCAAGGAGATGCCGTCGGGCGTCTACGTCCCCTTCCTGATGATGGGCATCTTCGTCTTCACCTTCACGCAGAGCTCGGTGATGGCGGGCGTCCGGGCGATCTCGGGGAACCTCGGTCTGGTGCGTGCGCTGCACTTCCCGCGCGCCTCCCTGCCGGTGTCCTTCTCGCTCCAGCAGCTCCAGCAGCTGCTGTACTCGATGATCGTCGTCTTCGTGATCGCCGTCGCGTTCGGCAACTACCCGCGGCTGTCCTGGCTGCTGGTCGTCCCGACACTGGCTCTGCAGTTCGTCTTCAACACCGGCCTCGCCATGATCTTCGCGCGGATGGGTTCCAAGACCCCCGACCTGGCGCAGCTGATGCCGTTCGTGATGCGTACCTGGATGTACGCATCCGGCGTCATGTTCCCGATCGGGATCTACCTCAAGGACCAGCCGCAGTGGATCAGTGACCTGCTGCTGTGGAACCCGGTCGCGATCTACATGGACCTCATCCGGTTCGCGCTGATCGACGACTACGGCAGCAGCAACCTGCCTCCGCACGTGTGGGCCTTCGCCGTGGGCTGGGCCGTGGTGATCGGTCTCGGCGGCTTCGTGTACTTCTGGAAGTCTGAGGAGCGTTACGGCCGTGGCTGACAGCAACCAGGGACGCATCCCGACCGTGATCGCGGACGGTGTCCACATCGTCTACCGGGTCAACACCGGCAGCGCCGGCAAGGGCGCGGCCACCGCCGCGCTCAGCAAGATAATCCGCCGGAAGAAGGGCGACTCGCCGGGCGTCCGGCGGGTCCACGCCGTGCGCGGCGTCTCCTTCACCGCCTACCGCGGCGAGGCGATCGGCCTGATCGGTTCCAACGGTTCCGGCAAGTCGACCCTGCTGCGCGCCATCGCGGGCCTGCTGCCCTGCGAGGAGGGCAAGGTCTACACCGACGGCCAGCCCTCGCTGCTGGGTGTCAACGCGGCCCTGATGAACGACCTCACCGGCGAGCGGAACATCGTTCTCGGCGGTCTCGCGATGGGTATGACCCGCGAGCAGATCAAGCAGCGTTACCAGAGCATCGTCGACTTCTCGGGCATCAACGAGAAGGGCGACTTCATCTCCCTGCCGATGCGTACCTATTCCTCCGGCATGGCGGCGCGCCTGCGCTTCTCCATCGCGGCGGCCAAGGACCACGACGTTCTGATGATCGACGAGGCACTGGCCACCGGTGACCGCAGCTTCCAGGTGCGTTCGGAAGACCGGATCCGTGAACTCCGGCAGAAGGCCGGCACGGTCTTCCTCGTGAGCCACAACAACAAGTCCATCCGCGACACCTGCGACCGGGTGCTGTGGCTGGAGAAGGGCGAGCTCCTCATGGACGGGCCCACCGAGGAAGTCGTCTCGGCATACGAGAAGGCGACCAACGGCTGACCTCACGGGTCGCGCGGCGCCGCCTTCCGGCGCTTTTCCGCTTCACCGAAGGCCCCCGCCGCTCAGCGCGGCGGGGGCCTCAATCGTGTTCTTGCATTTCGCGGCGACATTCGGTGGCGGAGCGAATACCCGAGAGGGCTCCGCGGCGTTCTACAGCGTAAGCTGAGGCGGTCCTCAATCGCGGCAAGAGGGGACGATTCCCCGCAGGTGAAGGGCCCTGGGGCAGCCCGGGGAATCCCCCGGCGGCGTGTCCGAAATAGGATGTAATGGGTCGGCAGTGTAGAACGGGAGATGTGACGGCAATGGCTACGGGAATTCTCCGGCCCCCAGGCACGACGGCCGTCCCCGCCCCGGGCGGCGGGCGGTGACCGCGGGGCTCGGCATCCGGCCCCCGTCCGACACGGTCCACGTGAGCGCCACCCTCGACAAGGCGACGGCGGAGAACTTCCCCGTCGCCCCCGCCTTCCTGCCCCGCGCCTGGCGCGACGGGCTGATGGCCGTCTACGGCTACGCCCGCCTCGTCGACGACATCGGCGACGGCGACCTCGCCCCGGGCGGACGCGACGCCGTGCTCCTCGGTCTCGACCCCGCCGCGGTCGACGACCGGCTCGCCATGCTCGACGCCTTCGAGGCGGACCTGCACCGCGTGTTCGGCGGTACGGACGGCCCCCCGCGGCACCCGCTGCTGCTGGCCCTCCAGCCCGTCGTGCGCGCCCACGGCCTGACCCCCGAGCCGTTCCTCGGGCTGATCGAGGCCAACCGCCAGGACCAGCGGGTCGCGCGCTACGGGACGTACGCGGACCTGGTCGGCTACTGCGAGCTGTCCGCGAACCCGGTCGGCCGCCTCGTGCTCTCCCTCACCGGCACCAGCACCCCCGAGCGGATCCGCCGCTCCGACGCCGTCTGCACCGCCCTGCAGATCGCCGAGCACATCCAGGACGTCGCCGAGGACCTCGGCCGCGACCGGATCTACCTGCCCGCCGAGGACATGCGCCGCTTCCACGTGACCGAGGCACAGCTCGCGGCCCCGACCGCCGGCGCGTCCGTACGCGCCCTGGTCGCATTCGAAACTGAGCGCGCACGCGAGCTGCTGAATGAAGGCACCCCGCTCGTGGGTAGCGTGCACGGCAGACTCCGGCTGCTGCTCGCGGGCTTCGTGGGAGGGGGGCGTGCGGCCCTGCGAGCCGTCACCGCCGCCGGCTTCGACGTGCTCCCCGGCCCGCCCAAGCCCACCAAGAGCGGCCTGCTCCGCGAGGTGGCCGCCGTCCTGCGCACAGCGCCGAGAAAGGGGTGAGCCCGACCGTGGAGGGCCCCACACACGCGTCCGCACCGGTCCTGGCGGCCTACAGCTACTGCGAGGCCGTCACCGGTTCACAGGCGCGCAATTTCGCCTACGGCATCCGGCTGCTGCCGACCGACAAGCGGCAGGCGATGTCCGCGCTGTACGCCTTCTCGCGGCGGGTCGACGACATCGGCGACGGCACCCTGGCGCCCGAGGCCAAGTTCTCCCGGCTGGAGGAGACCCGCGCCCTGCTCGGGCGGATCCGGGCCGAGGAGATCGACGAGGACGACACCGACCCGGTCGCCGTCGCCCTCGCGCACGCCGCGCGCCGCTTCCCCATTCCGCTCGGCGGCCTCGACGAGCTGATCGACGGGGTCCTCATGGACGTCCGCGGCGAGACCTACGAGACCTGGGACGACCTCAAGACCTACTGCCGCTGCGTGGCCGGGGCCATCGGGCGGCTCTCGCTCGGCGTCTTCGGCACCGTGAACGGCTCGGGCCTGGGAGCCGCCGACGCCGAGCGCGCAGGCGAGTACGCCGACACCCTCGGCCTCGCCCTGCAACTCACCAACATCCTCCGGGACGTTCGCGAGGACGCGGCCAACGGGCGCACCTACCTGCCCGCCGAGGACCTCGCCAAGTTCGGCTGCTCGGACGGCTTCCGCAGCGACCGGATGCCCGTCGGCGCCGACTTCGCCGGGCTGGTCCACCACGAAGTCCGGCGCGCCCGGGCCCTGTTCGCCGAGGGCTACCGGCTGCTGCCGATGCTCGACCGGCGCAGCGGCGCCTGCGTGGCCGC
This sequence comes from Streptomyces sp. NPDC054932, assembly GCF_053610205.1. Classification (NCBI taxonomy): domain Bacteria; kingdom Bacillati; phylum Actinomycetota; class Actinomycetes; order Kitasatosporales; family Streptomycetaceae; genus Streptomyces; species Streptomyces sp. NPDC054932. The sequence continues at coordinate 18,506 of NZ_JBSGXU010000142.1, forward strand.
CATGGCCGGTATCTACCGGCGCCTGCTCGACCGCATCGAGCGGGAGCCGGAGGCGGTGCTCCGGGGCCGCGTGTCGCTGCCGCCGCACGAGAAGGCGTACGTCGCCGTGCGCGGCCTGTCCGGCCTCGACGCGCGGACCATCTCCCGCCAGAACACGCGGAGGCGAGCCTGATGACCCCGACGGCCCCCGCCGGCGCCGCCGCCGTCCCGGCGCCCGCCACCGCGTGCGGTGCGACCGCGCCGGCACACCCGCGGTCGCCCCGCCGCCCCGCCGCGCCCGGCCGGGCCCTGGCAACCACCGCGCGGGCGGCTGCGTCTCTCCCCGGGGACTTCGCACCGGACCGGGCCACGGGGCCCGCGCAGGACCGGACGGCCGGCCCGCAGGGCCACCGCACCACGGGGGAGGGCGCATGACCGGCATCGAGCAGCACGCCGTCGTCGTGGGCGGGGGACTCGCAGGGGTCACCACCGCCCTCGAACTCGCCGACGCCGGGCTCCGGGTCACCCTGCTGGAGGGCCGCCCCCGCCTCGGCGGGCTCGCCTTCTCCTTCAAGCGCGGCGACCTCGAGGTCGACAACGGCCAGCACGTCTACCTGCGGTGCTGCACCGCCTACCGGTGGTTCCTCGACCGCGTCGACGGCGCCGCCCTCGCCCCGCTGCAGGACCGGCTCGACGTACCCGTCCTGGACGTCGCCCACCCCGGCGGCCCGCGCCTGGGCCGGCTGCGCCGCAGCGCCCTGCCCGTGCCCCTGCACCTGGCGGGATCGCTCGCCCGCTACCCGCACCTGTCCCTCGCCGAACGCGTGAGCGTCGGGCGCGCCGCCCTCGCGCTGCGCCGCCTGGACCCCGCCGACCCGGCGCTGGACGGCCTGGACTTCGCCACCTGGCTCGGCCGCTACGGCCAGTCGGCCCGCACGATCGAGGCCCTGTGGGACCTCGTCGGCATCGCCACCCTCAACGCCACCGCCGAGCAGTCCTCGCTGGGCCTGGCCGCCATGGTCTTCAAGACCGGCCTGCTCTCCGAGAACGGCGCCGCCGACATCGGCTGGGCCCGGGTACCGCTGGGCGAACTGCACGACACCCTCGCCCGCAAGGCGCTCGACGCCGCCGGCGTACGGACCGAACTGCGCACCCGGGTCACGGGCATCTCCCGGATGCCCGAGGGGGCGTGGCGGATCGACACCGAGGACGAGTCCCTGGAAGCGGGCACCGTCGTCCTCGCCGTCCCGCAGCGCGAGGCGCACGGCCTGCTGCCCGCCGGCGCCCTCCCCGACCCCGACAAGCTCCTGGACATCGGCACCGCGCCCATCCTCAACGTCCACGTGGTCTACGACCGCAAGGTGCTCAAGCAGCCCTTCTTCGCCGCCCTCGGCTCCCCCGTCCAGTGGGTCTTCGACCGCACCGACTCCTCCGGACTCCCCGACGGCGGCCAGTACCTGGCGCTGTCCCAGTCCGTCGCCCAGGACGACATCGATGAGCCCGTCTCGGTCCTGCGCGCCAAGTACCTGCCCGAGCTGGAACGGCTGCTGCCCGCCGCGCGCGGCGCCAAGGTACGGGACTTCTTCGTCACCCGGGAGCGGACGGCCACCTTCGCCCCCACCCCCGGCGTCGGCCGGCTGCGCCCCGGGGCGCGCACCGACACGCCGGGGCTCTACCTCGCCGGTGCGTGGACTGCCACGGGCTGGCCCGCGACCATGGAGAGCGCCGTCCGGAGCGGACTGAGCGCGGCGCACGCCGCACTCACCGCGCTCGGCCGCCACCGCGAACACCCTCTGCAGGAGGCGGCATGACGAGCACCATCAGCAGCACCGGCACCACCAGCACAGCACGTACAGGAACAAGAGGAGAGCCAGTGAACCCGGGGAATCCGGCTGTCGAGAACACGGATGCCAGTGTGGGCACAGCCGGAGGGGGCGCCGAGAAGGCGGACACGATCGCGCTCCTGGAGCGCGGCCGCACGCTGTCGACCCCCGCGCTCCGCGCCGCCGTCGACCGGCTCGCGGCGCCCATGGACACCGTCGCCGCCTACCACTTCGGCTGGATCGACGCCCAGGGCAACGCGGCGGACGGCGACGGCGGCAAGGCCGTGCGCCCCGCGCTCGCGCTGCTCTCCGCAGAGGCCGCGGGCGCCGCGGCCGAGGTCGGCATCCCGGGCGCCGTCGCCGTCGAGCTCGTGCACAACTTCTCGCTGCTGCACGACGACCTGATGGACGGCGACGAGCAGCGCCGCCACCGCGACACGGTGTGGAAGGTGCACGGACCCGCCCTCGCGATCCTGGTCGGCGACGCCCTGTTCGCCCTCGCCAACGAGGTGCTGCTGGAGCTCGGCACCGTGGAGGCGGGCCGTGCGACCCGCAGGCTGACCACCGCCAGCCGCAAGCTCATCGACGGCCAGGCGCAGGACATCTCCTACGAGCACCGCGAGCGCGTCAGCGTCGAGGAGTGCCTGGAGATGGAGGGCAACAAGACCGGCGCGCTGCTCGCCTGTGCGGTCTCCATCGGCGCGGTGCTCGGCGGCGCGGACGACCGTACGGCCGACAAGCTGGAGGAGTACGGCTACCATCTGGGCCTCGCCTTCCAGGCCGTCGACGACCTGCTCGGCATCTGGGGCGACCCGGAGGCGACCGGCAAGCAGACCTGGAGCGACCTGCGCCAGCGCAAGAAGTCCCTGCCGGTGGTCGCCGCCCTCGCGGCCGGCGGGGAGGCATCCGAGCGGCTCGCCGAGCTGCTCGCCGCCGACGCCAAGAGCAGTGACTTCGAGAACTTCTCGGAGGAGGAGTTCGCGGCCCGTGCGGCCCTCATCGAGGCGGCCGGCGGCCGTCAGTGGACCGCCGACGAGGCACGCCGCCAGCACGCCGTGGCGATCCGGGCCCTGGACGACGTCGACATGCCGCAGCGCGTGCGCGACCAGCTCGTCGCCCTCGCGGACTTCGTCGTCGTGCGCAAGAGGTGATCGCCACCCGACAGCGGATATGAATCGCGAGTCGCCGGCCGGCGTCGCCACCTGAACGTGGCGCGTACCGGCCGACGGCAGACCCCAGCACAGCAGAGGACACTGTTCTAAGGGGAAGCCATGACAGCGACGACCGACGGCAGCGCCGAGGGCGCCGGCGCCGGCAGCGAATCCACCCCGGGCGCTCCGCCGCCCGGCCCGGCGGGCCGTACCGCCGGCCTGGCCGCCGAACCGGGGCATCCGGCCCCACCCGGTTCGGCCCGGCC
>NZ_JBSGXU010000143.1:0-731 GCF_053610205.1 Streptomyces sp. NPDC054932
GCCCAACTCCGCCTCGCCGTCGCGCGCCACGGGCGGGAGCGGCGCTGCGGCCCCTGCCGCGCCCGGCCCCGCGCCGACTGCGCCGCGGTTCCCCCTGGTCCGCCGTATCGCGGTGGTCCCCGACACGTCGGCGATCCGGCGAGCGTCCGCTGGAGGTGCGTCCCGGTCCCCCTCCGGTCCGCACCTCCAGCGTGCCGCGGCCGACCCGTCCGGCTCCACGGGGCCCGCGTCCACCCCGGCGGCCGCAGCCGCCCGTCCCGGCCGCACGGGCGAGGAACCGCCCGCCGGCGGGACCCCCGGCACCGCCGTGGTCCGGCCACGCGCCGTCGGCCGCACCCTGACCGTCGCCCGGGTCCCTGCCGCGCCCCGGCGCCGCGTGCCCGTCGTCCGACCCGCCCCGGTCGCGCCCGTGCAGCGCGCGGGCGGACGCGCACCGCTCGGCACGCCCGCCACCGAACTGCCGTCCACGACCGCGCCGTCCGACCGCCCCGCAACGGCCTCCGCGACCGACCCGTCCATGCCGGTGGTCCAGCGCCAGGCGGACCATTCGGCCGAGGTCGCCGCCCCGGCCGCCCCGTCCATGCCGGTGGTCCGGCGCCAGGCGGAGCCGCCGGCCGATGCACAGCGCACGGGAAGCCGTCCGGCCACCCCCGCAGCAGCTCCCGCACCCGTGGCACCCGTGGTCCAGCGCCGCACCGAGCCCTCACCCTCCCGTGCAACCACCCCCGACG